>NZ_JAGHWR010000068.1:0-12190 GCF_017746155.1 Xanthomonas sp. D-36-1 | reverse complement strand
TCACCGAACGTCAGCTGCATGGATGAATCCTCTACATAAGGCGATAGTGTCGCGCATCTGCGGTGAGTTGATCAGACCTTCCCTAGTGCGCCGTCGCGGATCACCGGCACCAGCGCATTGGGATTGAGCGCGCGAAATTCCGGCGTCTGCACCGATGCAAAGCCGCTGCCATATGCGACAGCGTGTAGTCCAGCCCCAGCTCATCGCACAACCACAACACTTTGCGCACATTGATCGAGCACGGCTTTCCGTAGATCTCCAGCATGTGTTCCTCGGTGACACGCGTGATGGCTGGCAGTTGGCGGCGGTGATACGCGCTGCAGGCAACGCCGCACGCGCATGATGCAGCGAGCGCAGCCGTCTGCATCCACGCACGCTGCGGCGAATGGCAGAGCGCGGTGCATTCTCACCGCTGCACTCCTGCGCCGCTACAGCTCGATCTTGCCCGCGTATGCATCGCGCACGGTCTGGCTGATGTAGGTGCTCAGCCCGCGGCCGGCCGTGGCGAGCCGCTGCATGGTCGCGACCACCTCGGCGCCCGCGCTGTCGGCGGTATACACATAGGTCTCGCCGCTGCGAAAGCGCACGGCGATGGCGTCGTCGGCCAGCGCGTAGGCCACCACGCCCGAGTGGCCGTTGCGATTGCCATAGCGCTGCATGCGAACCGGGCTGGGTGCGGTCATGCCGGCAGGCTAGAGCCGCCGCAGTGATGGGCGCTTCAACGAACACGGCAATGACGCGCGCAGCAGCACCGCACGCCATGCGACATCGAACAGGTGCGTTGGCCATTTCAGCGTCATGGCGCAGCCGCGCAGCCATCATCCGCGCACCGAAAACGCGAAGGCCGCTGCAATGGCACGTGCCCGGCGATGCGGTGTACGACGCCGGCGCGCTGACCCGCCCGGGCACAATGCGCAATTTCACCTGGTGGACGAGTGCCTGGTCGGGCGCAAGTCGGCCACGCTCGATGACGCTGCGGCTGGGAGCACTACGGCCGCATCACCGCCGGCAACCTGCGCCGTGCCCACGGCAAGCTGGTGCTGGAAGGTTTCTGAGCGCAGACGCCTCACCCACGACAGCGACCTGGCATGGCCGCTGTCGTGCAGCTGCACCCAGCAGCGCTGGCGCGCGAGCGCCGCTGGCCAAGCTCCGCGACGCAGCTGTTGCGACAAGCACCGCTACACTGCGTACATGTCATCCCAATCTCTGATCCTTCTCGGGCTGCTCGTCGTAGTCCTCGTGTTGCAGCTGCTGGCGCTGCTGCGACGTCCGTCCACCACCGCGCTGGAGCATGCGCTGCGCGCCGAACAGCGCGATGGTCGCGGCGAACTGCGCGAGCAACTCGAAGGCCTGGCGCGGCAGCAGGACGCCCGCCTGGAAACCTTCGCGCGCAACCTCGCCGAACTGTCCACGCGCACCGACCAACGCCTGGACCTGCTGCGCGACGCGCTCGGCGAAGATGCCCGCAAGGCGCGCGAAGAAAGCGGTCTTGCGCAACAACGCATCGGCGAACTGCTGACCCTGCGGCTGACCGAACTGCGCACCCAGCTCGAAGGTTTCGGCCAGCAACAGGAAACCCGCATCCAGGTGTTCGGCCAGCAACTGGGCGAACTGATGGCGCGCACCGACACCCACATGGCCGCGCTGCGCGAAGCGCTGGCCGAAGACGCGCGCAAGGGGCGCCAGGAAGCCGGGCAATCGCAACAGCGTTTCACCGAAGCGCTGGGCCTGCGCTTGAACGAACTCACCCAGCGCAACGAACTGCGCATCGGCGAGATGCGCGCCACGCTCGAGCAGCAGTTGGCCAATCTGCAACACGACAACGCCAGCAAGCTCGAGTTGATGCGCGCCACCGTCGATGAAAAATTGCAGACCACGCTCAACACGCGTCTGGATGCCTCGTTCAAGCTGGTCTCCGAACGGCTGGAACAGGTGCAGCGCGGCCTGGGCGAAATGCAGCAGCTGGCCACCGGCGTGGGCGACCTCAAGCGCGTGCTCACCAACGTCAAGGACCGCGGTGGCTGGGGCGAAGTGCAGCTGGACAACATCCTCGAGCAAACGCTGACGATGGAGCAGTACGCGCGCGGCGTACGGGTCAAGCCCGACAGTGCCGAAGCGGTGGATTTCGCCATCCGCCTGCCCGGACGCGGCGACGAGAAGGTGGTGTGGCTGCCGGTGGACGCCAAGTTCCCGCGCGAGGACTACGAACGCCTGATCGATGCGCAGGAAAAGGGCGATCTCGACGCGATCAAGCAGTCGACCGCGCAACTGGAACGCGCCATCCGCATCCAGGCCAAGTCGATCAGCGACAAGTACGTCTGCCCGCCGCACACCACCGACTTCGCGGTGATGTTTCTGCCCACCGAAGGGCTGTATGCCGAAGTGATCCGCCGTGCCGGCCTGGTCGATCTGCTGCAGCGCGAGCACCGCGTGGTGCTGGCCGGCCCCACCACGTTCACCGCCTTGCTCAACAGCCTGCAGATGGGTTTTCGCACGTTGGCGATCGAAAAGCGCTCCAGCGAGGTCTGGCAGGTGCTGGGCGCGGTGAAGAGCGAGTTCGGCAAGTTCGCCGGCATTCTCGAAAAGGCCGAGCGGCAGATCAGCACCGTCGGCAAGAGCCTGGGCGAAGCCAGCCGCAAGACCCGCACCATCGAACGCCGCCTGCGCGGGGTGGAAACACTGGCCGGCGATCAGTCGCAGGCGTTGCTGGACGATGGCAGCGACGACACCGGCACCAGCAGCGAAGACGATAGCAACGACGAGCAGGCGTGATCCGGCTGCAGGCGGTGATGCATGGCGTCCGCGCGACAGCACAACGTAGGAGCGCATCCGGGCGCGATGAAGCGTTATCGGTAAAAGCTGGTCGCGCCCGGGGTGCGCTCCTACGAATGCAGGTCTTCGGCATGTTCTCTTGCGCCGATAGACCGCACATCACGCAGACATCGCCACCGCGATGCTTGCTCCCACCTGGTTCAAGACGAGATGCTCAACATGGCGACCCGATGGATCCACGCAGGGCTCTGCGCGCTGCTGCTGACCGCATGCAGCACTGGTCCGGTAACCAGGCCGGCTGCCGCGGCGAACGCTCCGCCGCCACCGCACACCGTCTCCGCCGATGCCGCCGAATGCACGGCGAAGGGTGGACAACTGCGGCCGGTCGGCCGCATGCAGATTCCGCGCTGCATCGTGCCGTACGCCGATGCCGGCAAGACCTGCACCGACAACAGCGATTGCAGCGGCGACTGCCTGGCCATCAGCATCGTGCCGACCGGCGCGGCGGCCGCCGGTATCTGTCAGCGCGACAGCGATCGCTTCGGTTGCCGCCAGACGGTGGTCGGCGGCAAGGGCCAGGCGGCGCTCTGCATCGATTGATGGCTTCGAAGATGGCCGAGCGCGTGGACGGCCGGTCAGCCGATCGGCCCGCGGACGTCGTTGCAGACAACGGCCAGCAGCGTGAGCCAGCGGCATCGCTCGCCTCACCGTGGCCGTTTATGCTCTGGGCTCTCCCTGCCCAGGACGCATCGATGAGCCAGACGCTATACGACATCCCCGTGACCCGCATCGATGGCCAGCCCACCACCTTGGCGGACTATCGCGGCAAGGTGATGCTGGTGGTGAACGTCGCCTCCAAGTGCGGCCTGACCCCGCAGTACGAAGGGCTGGAAGCGTTGTATCGCGACAAGCGCGCACAGGGCCTGGAAGTGCTGGCGTTTCCGGCCAACGACTTCAACGGCCAGGAGCCGGGCAGCGAAGCGGAGATCGCGCAGTTCTGCCAGCTCACCTACGACGTCACCTTCCCGATGTTTGCCAAGATCGCCGTCACTGGCGACCACGCGCACCCGCTGTATCAGGCACTGACCAGCACGCATCCGCACACCACCGGCGACGGTCCGATGCGCGAGAAACTTGCCGGCTACGGCATCGCCCCCAACCCCGCGCCGGGCGTGGTGTGGAACTTCGAAAAATTCCTGATCGGCCGCGACGGCAAGATCATCGACCGCTTCGCCCCGGACATCCCCGCCGACGATGCGCGCCTGCGTCAGGCGATCGATACGGCGTTGGCTGGCTAGTGCGTGGCCGAGTCAGCGCCAACGTTGGCTGTACTACTGCAGTCGCTGACGCCTGACGAAGTGCGCTTCATTGCCCAGCGCGACGACGGCCAGGACGCAGAGCGGCACTCACAGGCGCTTGCATCCGTGGTTGCGCGCGGTGGCCGGTTCGAGCAGGGCGAGGAGTGGTACCCGTATGAGGTCGTCGAGTTGGGCGCCCACATCCTTGTGCCGGGCCATGCGCGTGAGTTTGCGATCTGTACGCTATTGGTGATCGCCGCGGTGGCGGACGGGTTTGATCTGTCCACCACACTCGCTGACAAGTTCCAGGATCGTGCTGACGACTATGCCAAGCTGCCGCCGGATCTCCAGCAGGCGATTCTGGAGGCGTACGCCGCCACGTGATATTCCCGGCAGGACTGTAGTTCAGCCTCCCTGCCGCTACCGCCGACCAGCAGGCCCGCAAGAGAGCAGCGACAAAAAAGCCCGGGATCTCCCGGGCTTTGACCCTCGTCGCTGACCAACTCCCCGACCGCTCAACGTACCCAGCTCGGGATCGGCATGGCGTTACCCGGCACGGTATTGTCCTTGTCGTCGCGCAGGTATTCCGGCAGCTCGTTGTTCTTTTCGCGATGGCTCCGCAGGTCGCGGGTGATCTGGTAATTGCGTCGCTGCATCCACGCATCGCGGGTCAGCGCGTATTCGTCCGGCGCCTGGTCGCGCAACGAATCCAGCGACATCAGCTGCGCGCGCGTGTCCACCAGCTGCAAGCCCTGCAGGGCAAAGCGCGTACCGCCGTCGTCCACCTGGCGAATCCACGACAGCGGAATATCGCCCGCCAGCCCGAAGGTGTCGCGTACGGTGCGCGGCCCGAACAACGGCAGCTCGAAGTAACGCGAGTTACGCCAGCCCCACGCGCCCAGCGTCTGGCCGAAGTCTTCGCTGCGCCGCGGGATACCGGCCGCCGAGGCGGGGTCGAACAGCCCAGCCACACCCAGGGTGCTGTTCATCACAAAGCGCCCCAGCGACTGCATTGCATGGACCGGGTGGCCTTGCAGCAGCTGGTTGACCATGGTCAGCGGCGTGCCCAGGTTGTAGAAGAAGTTGGTCACGCCCAGGCGCGCCGGGCTCGGCACCACCTTGGTGTAGGCCGTCGCCAACGGACGCGCCACGCCGCGGTCCACCGCCATATTGAAGCGGTGTATGCCGCGGTTGTAGCGCTCCCACGGGTCGTATGCCGGCGCCGCGCCCAGTTGTGCCGGCGCACCGTTGGCGCCTGCTTGCGGGGTGGTCGGGCCATACAGTGCGTCGAAGTCGCTTTCGGCATCGGTGGGCGCGCCTGCAGCGGCGGTGTCGGCGCCCGCAGCGGCTTGCGGATCGGCAGGAGCAGCAGCGCTTGCCGGCAGCGCATCCGGGGCGGCCATCCCGGACGCGGCTGGCTGCGCGGTCATTCCGGCATCGTCGCGTACCGGCGCGTCGGCCGCAGGCGCGATGGCGGTACCGCCCGACGGCGGTGCGGATTTGGGCGCCTGGCTGGCGCAGGCACCCAGCAGCAGGCTGGCCAACAACGGAAGAGAACGGAACTGGGTCATGGGCTGGCGCTCAGGCCTGAAAATCGAGAGTGGGGGACAACCGGTAAGCGGCGCGCAATTCGTCCAGACCTGACGCCTCGCCGACCACTTCGCCGCTGCCGGCTTGACGCAACCGGGCAGCCAGTTCGGCCAGCATCGCCACGCCGGCACTGTCCAGGCGTTGTACACCCGACAGGTCCAGCGTGCGCGCGCCATCCAGCTGTGCGATCGCCTGCGGCCAGGCCGCGGTGACCGCCGCACGGTCGAGCACGCCGGTGATGACCAGCGTGTCGCCCGTGCGTTGCACGGTGTTAGTTGCCATTGGCCGGTGCCGCACCGACTTGCAGGTTGCCACTACGCAGCTCGGCGGCCACCTTGGCGATGCCCTTCTCGCGCAGCGGGCCGTCGAACTGGGTCTTGAAGGTCTGCACGTAGGAGATGCCTTCGATCATCACGTCGAAAATCTTCCACTGGCCGCCGGTATTGCGCATCAGGTAATCGACCGGGGTCGGGTCGTTGCCGGCACGCAGCAGGTCGGTGGACACCTTGACGCCGCGGTTGCCCGGCAGCGCGCTTTCGGACTTGGCGCGGAAGGTCGGCTTGCCTTCGAAATTCAGCAGCGCGGTGCCATAACGCTGCATCAGGTTGTCGGCCAGCGCATCGGCAAACAGCTTGACGTCGGCATCGGAGGCGCCGCGGCCATGCACACCCAGCACCAGACGGGCCGAGTAGTCGCGGTCGAAAGCCTTGTTCAACTCGCCGTTGATGAACTGACGCAGCGCCGCCGGATTGCTGCGGAACTCCGCACGGCGCTGGTCCAGCGTGCTCAGGATGCGGGTGCTGCTGTCGATGACGGTCTTGGTCGCCGCGCCCTGCGCAGGCGCGCTGGCAGCGGCCGGCTGCGCCAGCACGGTTGCCGGTGCGCACACCAGCAGGGTCGAGGCCAGGACGGCAGAAAGCACAGTGGTCTTCATTGGTGTGGTTCCGTAGAGGGAGGAGCGGTTTGGGCAGGCGCAGGCGCCTGGCCGTTGGCGGCGGCCGGGGCATTGCTGCCGCCACCGCCACCACTGAACATGTATTTGCCGACCAGCTGCAGCAGATCCACCGCCGGCTGGGTGAAGCCGATTTCGTCGCCCGGCTTGAGGGTGTCCGGGTCGCCGCCCGGCTGCAGCCCGATATAACTCTCGCCCAGCAAGCCGCTGGTGAAGATGCCGGCCGAGGTGTCGGCAGGCAGGTCCTTGTACTTGGTATCCAGCGACAGGGTCACGATCGAATCGAACTTGGTCGGGTCCAGGCTGATGTCGGCCACCTTGCCGATGGTCACGCCGCCGATCTTCACCGGTGCCTGCGCGCGCAACTGGCCAATCTGGCTGAAGCGGGCGGTCAGCGTGTACTGGCTGGAGCCAAAGCCCCAGCGCTGGTTGGTCGAGGCCACCGCCAGCACCAGCAGCGAGGCCAGGGTCAGCAGCAAAAAGGCGCCGACGGCGAATTCGAGTCGTGGTCCACGCATGGCCATAGTTATTCCACTCACCTAAACAACATTGCAGAAAGGACGAAGTTGAACATCAGCACCAGCAACGAGGCGTTCACCACCGCGCGGGTGGTGGCGACCGAGGTGCCTTCGATGGTCGGTTCGGCATGGAAGCCCACGTAGGCGGCAACCAGTGCCGCGGTGCCGCCGAAGATCGCCGACTTGAGCATCGCCACGCCGAAGTCGTCCCAGAAGTCCACGCTATTGCTCAGCCCCGACCAGAACGTGCCGTTGTCGATGCCCAGCACATGCACCGCTTCGAAATAGCCCCCGGTGATGGCCAGCGAACAGAACACGCCGGTCAACAGCGGCACCGTCAGCACCGCCGCCCAGAAGCGCGGCGCCACTGCCTTGGCCACCGGGTCGATGGCCATCAGTTCCAGCGCCTTGATCTGGTCGGTGGCGCGCATCAGACCGAGCTCGGCGGCGATCGAACTGCCGGCGCGGCCGATGAACAACAAGGCGGTCAGCACCGGCGCCAGTTCGCGATACAGCGACAGGCCCAACAGCGTGGACAACGCATCCGATGCACCGTAGGTGGTGAGCGTGCGATAGCCCTGCAAGGTCAGCACCAGGCCGACGAAGGCGCCGCCCACCGCAATGATCGGCAACGAGCGCGCACCGACCTTGTAGATCTCGCGCACCAGTTCGGCGATGAAATCGCGCGTGGGCAGCGAGCCACGCAGCACCGTCAGCGAAAACAGGCCGGCGCGGCCGAAGGCGCGAATGGAATCGGCGAAGGCCATCAGGCAGCACTCCGGTCGCGGCGCGGGGTGGCATCGAAGGCGATCGGGCCGTCCGGCTGGCCATGCAGGAATTGCTGCACCAGCGGGTCAGTGCTGTCTTGCAGCTGCGCAGGCGTGCCGGCGAACACGATGCCGCCATTGGCGATCACCACCGCCTGGTCGCAGATCGGCAGCGTCTCGTGCACATGGTGGCTGACGATGATGCTGGTCAGGCCCAGGCTGTCGTTGAGACGCTGGATCAGGCTCATGATCACCCCCGAGGCGATCGGGTCCAGCCCGGTCAGCGGCTCGTCGTAGATCATCAGCGGCGGGTCCAGTGCCAGCGCGCGCGCCAGTGCCACGCGCCGCGCCATGCCGCCGGACAACTCGCGCGGCCAGGCATCGGCTGCGGCCAGCAGGCCGACTGCATGCAGCTTCATCTGGACCAGGCGCTGCAGCACCGCTGCCGGCAACCGCGTGTGGGTGCGCAGTGGCAGCGCGACGTTCTCGGCCACGCTGAGGTCGGTGAGCAGGCCATTGCCCTGCAGCAGCACACCGACGTTGCGACGCATCTCCAGCAGCGCGCGGTTGCCGGTGGGAATGGGATTGCCGAACAGCGTGACCGTGCCGGCGACCGGGCGCAGCTCGCCGGTCAGCGCCGCCAGCATGGTGGATTTGCCGCTACCGGACGGACCGAGCACGGCCGTGATGCTGCCGCGTGGCACCTCCAGCGACACATCGCGCAGGATCGTGCGCCCGCCGCGATCGATGCGGACACCGGACAACTGCACGACAGGGGAAGCGGAAGCCGTCATCGGTGCCTTTAACAAAATTACAACGCGATAGAGTAGCCCGCGCACCGCTGAACATAACCAGACTGGCGCGTGCAGTATTGTCGCATTCACCGAGCGGCGATGTGCGGGTTGCGCGTCGCTGTCTGCGTAACAGCGTGTCCTGCAACGCAACCAGGCCACACGCAGGCGAGCGGGATCAAGAACGTACGCCGCAGTAGGGACGTAAGCGACCGTTGCCAAGGCGCGCGGTGTTTACCTGCAGATTGGCCCGTGCGCTGTCGTCGTCTTGCCTGGCGCTGTTGCAACGATCTGCCGAGCACGTCGCGTTGTCGGCAGCGGCATCTTGTCGAACCGGCCACAAAACGTGACGATCCATGGCTACTTCGTCGCTACAGGAATCTTGCATGGAGTTGCTGACGCTTGAACACTTCGCCGGTAGCGTCAACGAAACCTTTGCTGCCGCATTGAATGAGGGCGAGGTGCCGTTCGTGCTGGTGGAAGCGCGGCCCTTGCAGCATGCGCGCAATTCGCAACGTGCACCGTTTTCGTTGCTGTTTCGCAATGGCTCGGCCTTTTTGTTTCCACAGCAGACCTATCAGATGCGACATGCGCGGCTCGGCGAGATCGGTATCTTCCTGGTGCCGGTGGCACGCGAGCGCGACGGGTTCTTGTATCAAGCCGTATTCAATTGAACACGGCCAGTTGCTCGTTCAGCTGAGTAGGTGATCGCGCGGATGCCAGTGCATCTGCAGATGGGTCTGGGTGCTGTCGCCTGCAACGAATCCGAGGCGGGCATACAGGCGTTGCGCGGAGGGGTTGGCGTGCAGCACGTGCAGTGCCAACACGCAGGCGGTCTCGCGCGCCAGTGCCTGCGCATGTGCAATCAATTGCGAGCCGACGCCTCGCCCACGCCAGTCCGGCAGCAGGCTGATATCGACCAGCGTGTGGTGCGCGCCGGCGCGGTGCAGATAGAGCCGGCCGATCGATAGACCTTTGGCCTGCACGATCAGAAAGTCCGCATCGGCAAACTGCTGCCGGTAATGCGCGCGTTGCAGGGCGAACTGCTGCTGCAGGAAGGCGCGCTTGGTCGCTTCCGGCCACGGCACCGGTGCCAGCTCGTCGCGACGCGTGCTGGCGTACAGATCCTGCAACCAGGGCAGATCGGCATCCCGCTCCCCACGCAGGGTAATGGCGTGCACACCCGGTAACCTGGTCTGGCTTGCGTCGGCGGATGCCTTCACGACCTCGCTGGAAAGCAGGCGTGTCATGACATCAACTGAAGACAGGGTAGTCGCCGGACAGCGCGATGCAGAAGTTCAGCGCCAGATACGGCTGCCGGTTCTCGTGTGCCAGGGCGTTGCCGGTGGGCAGCAGCATGGCCGGGGAGAACTGCTGGTTCGGGGCGACCGCCAGGAACGGACGCTCGTTGGTGAGATTCAGCGACGACAACGCGGCACCGCTGGCAGGGGCACCGGTCTTCTTGGTCGCGTCCGCCTGCGAGAACGCATTGACGCCGTGCTGGTGCATCGGGATCTCCGTACTCGACAGGCTCACCCCTGCGGAGCCGAAATTGCTGCCTAGCGTGTGCGGAGTCAGCCCCGGGCCCGGGCCCTGCTGGCAGCCGGCACGCGCGCTGAAGTTCGGCAGCTGGAAGGTGCTGCTGCCGTTGCCGCCGTAGGCCACGCCGAGCAGCGAGTACAGCGCGCTGTTCTGCGTGATCGGCAGGATGGCGCCATTGCACAGGGCCCAGCCATACGGGTTGTAGTCGAAGCCAAACAGCTGGATTTCGCCGAGATAGGGTTCGGTCATGAGCGGATTCCTCCGGTGGAGCGGATGCGTGCCGCAGCCATGTCGGCGCGGCGCATGGGATCAGGCTTGCTGCGGAAAGATGCCGGTGGTGGCGATGCAGTACTGCACCGTCAGCGTCGGCATCGTGTTGTCGTGCGGCTGGTTGCCGCCGGCGTACGAGGTGCTCTGCCCGGACATCGCCACCATGCTGGCGCCGGTGAGGTCGTTGGCATAGAACACAGCGCCATTGACCGCGCCGGGTAGCAGCCCGGCAGGCGCCGGCGCAGTCGCCGCCGCGGTGGTGGCCTGCGCAGTGTGCGTATGCGCCGGCATCTGCAGATCGGTCAACGTGACCGTCTCGGTGCCGGCACTCTGGGCGAGCACGTAGTTGCCGAGGCCTGGCCCCTGGCCTTGATGGATCGGCAGGCGGCCACGCAGGTCCGGAACCGCGAAGGTGCTGGTGCCGTTGCCGCCGTAGGCGGTGCCGAGCAGGACGTACAACGGCTCGTATTCGGAGATCTGCAGCAACGAGCCGTCGCACGCCTGCCAGCCCTGGGGCGTGCGGCCGAAGCCGAACATGCGGATTTCGCCGATGAAGGGAGTACCCATGAGATGCTTCCTGGTCGATGAGGCGCCGCGCGCGCTGACGCGCGCTGGGCGCCCGAATGCGGATGCGCCTAGCTGCGCGAAGGGAAGATGCCGGACAGCGCGATGCAGAAATTGATCGTGGTGTACGGCTGCACGTTTGGATGCGCCTGGCTGCCACCGCTGTTGGCGATGGTGGACTGCGCCAGGGGCACCATCGCGCCGGGGGCGGCGTACAGCGCGTGTGGCGTTCCCGGACCAGGACTGACGACGTTGTTCGCGAACAGGCGACCGGAGGGCGCCCGGTTGTCGCCGTTGCCACTGCTGCAATCCATCAGGTGTGTGTGCGGAGGCAGGTTGTCGCTCACCAGCGTCACCGTCTCCGCGCCAGCGGCCTGACCCATCGGCAGCGCAGACGGCTGCCAGCTCGGATCGGCCGACGGGCCATAGCCCATCGGCGTGCGACCGCGCAGGTCTGGCAGTGCAAAGTTGGTCCTGCCGTCACCGCCGAAACGGGTACTAAGCAGACTGAACAGGGCCTGGTTCTGATTGATCGGCAGCAATTGCCCATTGCACTGCGCGAAGTACTTCGGCGCGAACGCATAACCGCTCAGCATGATCTGACCAATGAAAAACTCGCTCATCCAGATGTCCTGCGTAAGTGACCCGTCGACCAGATGTCGGGGGGGTCCTCTAGAGATACCCGGCAGTCAGGGGCGCGGCAAGCCGCGCTGCACCAGAACTGGGATGAAGTATTAATTTTTTGTTCTTTAACTGGCAGTCAGTTCCTGTTCAAATGGTACGGCAGCGCAGAGCTATGCCATGAAAGGCATCGAAGCGCTGAGCTGAGGCACCAGGACCGTTGCCGACGCCATCGGGGTGGCGTGTCTAAGGGGATAACACGATGTATACGAATTGCACCGGCGCGGGCAGCGTGCGCCTGGCCCTACGTTGGCTGATGGCGGTGATGCTGTTGGCGACCTCTCATGTCGCGATGGCCGCCTATTGCACCAGTCCACAGAGCGCAACCGTCAATTCCGGTGGGTCGGTGACGTTCGACGTCAGTAACTGCGATGGCCCCGACAACTTCGGCATGAGCGATGGTGCACAACCGTCGCACGGTAGCTAGTCCGCCCTGAACAACTCG
>NZ_JAGHWR010000067.1:0-14602 GCF_017746155.1 Xanthomonas sp. D-36-1 | reverse complement strand
CGGAATTGTTCAGGGCGGACTACCGATGTCGCACCACCCGCACCGCCACCGGCCGTGCAAACTTGTCCATTGCCACCGAGGAGATGCGACTATGCCGCAGCAGGGTGCCGAGTTGTTCGGTGGCGCCGAGGCGCTGGTCGACGTCGGGTTCGGCGACGGTGCGCGGACGCTTGCGCTTGTCGGCGTTGACGAAGCGCAGGCGGTTGTATTCGGCCCAGCCAACCGTGGTGACGGCGCTCATCAAGGCGATCACCGGTAGGGAGCCCAAAGCGAACGGGTCCAGCGCGTTGTGTTGCAGATAGAGCTCGGTATAGGCGCTGCGCAGGCCGAAAAACCAGGCGATCAGCGTTGCCAGTGGTGCCCACAGATAGAAGTAGACCATCCATGCGCCGGCGGTGGCGGCGCCGTAGGCGAGGCGGCGCGAGCGGCCGAGGCGTTGCGGCAGGTTGATGATGGGCGGGGTCATTGGATTCCTCGGTCGGGGCTTTTCCAGCGAGCGCGCTTGTTGCGGCGCGCTAGCAGGGCACGTGGGAAGGCGATGACGGCGGTGAGCATACCGATCATCCAGAACGCGGCCGGGTACCAGATCACCCAGAAGAACTGGCAAGCCAGGCCTTTTTCGTAGCGGCGTTCGATCATCAGACTGGTGGCGAACTGCAGCAGGCAGACCACGGCCAGCACAAGGCCATGCCAGCGCGGCAGGATGGTGTCGACATACAGGGCCGGCGGCAGCGCAATGAACTTGCCGAGCAGCCACAGCACGATGATGAGCAGCATGGCGTACGCCCAGGCCAGGCTCAGCGCGTATTCCAGCAGCACTGCCCACATACGCCGGCTGCGCCATTCCAGCGCACGGCGGCCATGGCTCAGCAACACCTCGACACCGCCGCGCGCCCAGCGCAGGCGCTGCATCCACAGGCCGCGAAAGGTTTCCGGCATCAGGATCCAGCACAACGCATTGGGTTCGTAGCGGATATCCCAGCCGTCCAGCTGCAGGCGCCAGGAAATGTCGATGTCCTCGGTCACCATGTTGTCGGACCAGAAGCCGACGTGATGCAGCGCCGAGCGACGGAACGCGCAGATCACACCAGACACGGTAAACAGCCGTCCGTACACGCGTTGCGCGCGTTTGATCAGCCCGACGATGGCGGAAAATTCGCCCACCTGCATGCGGCCCATCAGCGTGGTGCGGTTGCGCACGCGCGGATTGCCGGTAACGCCGCCCACGCGTGGGCCGGCGATCAGGTGGCCGACCATCCAGCGCGTTGCGTTCGGGTCCAGGATTGCATCGGCGTCCACGCACACCAGATAGTCCGAGCGCGCGGCCAGCGTGCCGACGCGCAACGCGTTGGCCTTGCCGTGGTTCTGCTCCAGATGCACGACGCGCAGGCGCGGGTGGTGGTGGGTGAGGTCGTCGAGTACTTCGGCAGTGCGGTCGGTGCTGCCGTCGTTGATGGCAATGATCTCGAAGTCTGCGTACTGCTGCGCGCTCATCGCCGCGATGGTCTCGGCAACGTGCTTGGCCTCGTTGTAGCAGGGCATCAGGATCGAGACGAACGGCTCGCTGGCCATCGGCGGTGGCTTGGATGGACCGGGCGTGCCGCGCTCACGGCGCAGGTGGTAGTAGATGCCGCCGATCATCCAGAAGAACGCCATGATGATCGGGTAATAAAACGCAAAGTTGAACAGGGCGGCCAGTAGGAGGCTGGTCGTCATCGGTCATCGCTCGAGATAGGGGAATTGGCGAGCCGAGATGGCTTCGCGCGCTTCGGGCAGAGACGGATGACCACCGATGAAATCGTCGGGGTAATACGCCAGATGACGCACGCCGGCTGCCAGCAGCAGCTTGCTGTGTGCGAGCAACACACCGTCGGACAGCGGTTTGCCGCTGCGCCAGTCGACCGTCTGCAGTTCGAAGATGGTCTTGTCGAAACCGCGCGGCAGTTGGCCGACGCGTGTGGCCAACTGCGTGAGCCAGGCATTCGCGTCGTTGGCTTGCTCCATGTATGGCATCGCCATCAGCGCGGTGTAGTCGTACGCGCTGGCAAAGGCTTCCAGACGCTGCGCGAACCAGGCCTCGCTGTGCGGTTCCAGCACCGGCTGTGCGAACAGATTGCGCACCGTCACCAACTTCGGCCGCCAGCGTTCGGCGGCGGCTTTCAGTTCCTGGGTAAAGCCGATCAGTTGCTGCGTGCGCTTGGCCGGGTCGCCATTGCCGTAGGCCGGTATTTCATCGTCGCGCAGATAGGCATCGTCATGGAACAACAGACCTTCGAAGTAGGTATTAGCCGCGAGGTCTTCGTAGATGTCTGCCACCAGCTGGCGGGTGCGCGGGTTGCCTGGATCCAGGCGCGGCACATCCTTGGGGTCGTTACCACGAATCTGCAATGCGGCTTGTTGCTGCGCGTCGGGCAAATGGAAGCCGAGCACCGGCAACCAGGCGAATACACGTACGCCGGCACGCGTGCGCAGCTGCCAGGCGACGCGCCCGAACAGATCCGCGCGCATCGGGAGATGGCGGTTGGGGAAATACAGCGCATCTGCAGCGCCATCGCCATCCGGGTCGGCAAAGGCTTGCAAGAACACATGGCTGGGGCCGATGTCCTTGACGCGCTGTACCAGCACATCAAGGTTGCGCTCCAGCTGTGCCGGGTCCGGGTCGTAGACATAATCCAGATCGACCTGGATCGCACGCACGCCGTCACGCGACAGATCACGCCGCAGTTCGCCAGCGAGATCGCGCACGTCGGGATTGTTGAACAGCAGCAGGCGGCCCAGGCTGGCCAACGATTGACCATCTACCCGGTCGCGACCCTGCTGGCCGATATCGGCTTCGTGCGAGCGGCCTTCCAGGTCGAAGCTAAGCGTCATGCCCAGGCGCGCGGCGATCTCGTTGCTGGCGCGGTTGTAGGCAGCGTATGGCCACACCATGGCGCGCGGCGGTTTGCCCAGATGCGCCACCATTGCGTCGCGACTATGGCGTAGATCGGTCTCGATCCGCTGACGATAATGCGCTTCGCTTTCGTACCCGTTGCCGGCATCCCAGCGCCGCGTGACCGCTGCCGGGGTTTCATTGCCGAACGGATTGCCGGGAATGCCTTTATGCAGGTCATCGCTGTGCGAGCCGATTTCGACCAGGCCGCTGTCCTGCATCTCGCGCAACTGTGCCCAGGTGACGAAATCGTCGCGGGTGAAATCGCGCGGGCCATAGGGCACGACCTGGCCAGCCGGCAGTTCCACCCAACTGGTCACCGGTGCGACCAGCGCCGGATAGCCGTAGGCCTGCAGCAACGGGAACGCCCGTGTATAGACGCTGCGCAAGCCATCGTCGAAGGTCAGCAGCACCGGCCGCGAGGGCAGGGCACGCTTGCCGGCACGTGCATCGAGCACCTGTTGCACGCTGACCGGGTGGTACGCATGCGAGCGCAGCCAATCCAGATGCGCGGCGAAATTGCTGGTGGACACCGCATAGCGATCGGGGTCGCCCTTGGCCGCGACGTCGTCGCGAATGTCGTGGTAGCTGAGCACCAGCAGGCCCGCCTGCGCCGATGAGGCAAACGTCATCAGCAGCAGTGCGACCAGCAGCAGCGGCAGGCGGATCACGGCGTACCTCCCCATCGGAAATCCAAATCCAATCCAAGTTGCTGTTCGCGCTGGCCGTCGTAGACCGGGCGCGACCAACTCACGCCGTAGCTCAATGCGCTGCCATCGCCCAGCGACCACAGATGGCGATAGGCCAGCGCAGGTACCCAGCGGCTGCCGAAGCCGGACTGGTAGGTCGGCCCGGCCGTCACTTCCAGTCGCTGCCGAAACGCATCGTCGTACCGGCGCCAGCCGATCTGTTCGATCCGTACGCCGGCGGCAACTGCAGAGCTATGGCGTGGATTGAAGTAATCGACCGCGCGGTCGTCTTCGGCGCGCCCGGCCGAGGCGGCGAACAGTCCATCGACCAGGACATGCGGGTTGGCCCACATGCGTTGGCTGCCGGAAAGATCCAGCTGATCGCGTCGATTGCCGTCGCTATAACGCAACTGGCGCGCCTGCAGTTCCCAGCGGCTTTCGTCGCTGGGCGTCCAGCGCACGGCAGCGCCGATGCTGTCGCCGGTGATGCCCAGGCGGCGCGCCTGCAGCGAGGCCTCCGGGTCGCGCGTGCGCCAGGCGACGCTGCCATACCACGCATCGGAAAAGCGCCAGCCGGCATCCAGTGCCCAGGCAGTGCCGTCGCGATCGAAATCATCGAGGGCGCGGCCGCCATACGCGCTGAAATCCAGGCGGTCGTAGCGGTAATGCGTACCCAGCCAGAAGCTGCGATAACGCACGCGGGTGTCCTGGAAATCCGCCCAATCGTCGCGTGCGCGCAGGCCCACGCGCCAACGCTCGCCCAGCAACGGCGATTCGGCTTCCAGCAATGAACTGCCGAAATGATTGCCGAGCGGCGAGGTGCTGTTGGTCGGCGTGTCGTTCTCGCTGTGCCCCCATGCATGGCTCAGGTGCACCTGCCAGCCTCGTTGACGTTCCAGCGATGCGCCAAGCCGTTGCAGGCCGGCGTCGTCCGGATACTCCGGTTGCAGCGACGCGAATGCGGCGTCCGCAAGATCCAGGCGGTCCAGATCGCGTTGCGCTTCCACCACGCCGCTGCGCGCCTGTTTCTGATGCGGATCCAGCGTCAACGCCATCCGATTGCGCTGCAGTGCCTGCGTGGTCTGGCCGCGACGCGCTTCGATCGATGCCAGTGCCGCTTGTAGCTCGGCATTATCCGGGCCAATGGCCGCACGCTCGCGCAGCAATGCCTCCGCACCGCGATTATCGTTGGCCGCAGAACGTGCGGTAGCCAGCGCGATATCGGCGCTGAAGCGGTCCCAGTTTTCGTAACCGCTGGTGGCACCTTCCCGACGCGGCCATGGGGCTTGCGTGGCGGCAAGTGATTCGAATAGCGGCATTGCTTCATCGAAGCGTTCCTGCTCCAGTAATGCGTAGGCCAGCAGCAATTGCGTATTGAAGTCGTTCGGTGAGTGCTGCAATGCTTGACGAAGTACGCTTTCGGCTTCGGCAGGGCGGCGCAGCCCCATCAGCGAATCGCCCACCGTCGGCAGCACGTATCCCGGCACATCGACGCCTTCTGCACGCAGCGCCTGATAGTTGGCGATCACATCGCGGTGCCGCTGTCTCCTCGGCCAGGTCCATCGCGAGGTCCAGCATCGCCATGTCGTCCTGCAGATCGACGCCGCGCTCGCGTGCGGCGGGCTTCCATCGTTCCCAGAGCTCGGCGTCCTGGGCTTCGCTCAGCACGGGGTGGCGGCCCTTGCGTTTGGGCAACGCCAGGATCTCGCGGCGCAGCGCCACCTCCTGGTGCGACAGGCCGTAGAACGTGCTCACCATCTCGGTGCTCGCTCCCAGGCGCAGCATGCGGTCGACGGTGGAGATTTCTCGCTCCACGTCCTGCGTCTGCCCCAGCAGCCGGCGCACGACCTCGCCGTTCACGGTCACGGAGCACCACGACACGGAGGCGTTGAGCAGCACGCTGACTAGGTCCGGTCGCTTGAGCGCCGCAAGCTCCGCATCGCCGAAGCCCATGGAACGCGCGCGGCGCAGCTGCCCGTTGCGCAGATCGTGCAGCGCCTGGGCGATCACCGCCTGGTTGAGCGGGTGCGGCGTGGTCATGGCATCGCGCCGGAGCCGGAGCCGGCCTGCAGTTCGAAGAGACGCCGCGCCAGGCGCAGCAGGCGAAACAGCTTCACCAGCCCGCTGTCGCTGAGGCGCGGGATGCTGCCCTGGTTGCGCAGCAGGGGTTCGAGCGCTTCGGCGAGTGGTCCGGCATCTGCCGTGTCTCCCAGTGCGTTGAGCAGCGCGAGCAGGGCGGGGGAGCGCTGCTCTTCGCCGCCCGTTGCCGAAGGCGCGTCGCAGGCGTAGCCCACGCCGCCATGGTCCGTGGCGGCGATGCGATCGGCTGCGCCCACCTCGCTCGCGATCTCGCGGGCGAATTGCACGATGTGGGCGCGCAGCCGGTCGGGCGTGTCCAGCCCCGGTTCGATGTGCCAGACGTCGGAGATGGGGTAGAGCCCGCCCGCCTGGACGGGGATGGCCCGCACCACGTTGTCGGCGAAGGAATGCAGGGGCTCGCCGTGGTGGTCCGCCACCAGCTGCCGGATGGACTGCAGGCGCTCCGTGGTCGCGGCCGGCGAGGCGGTGTGTTGTTTGACCGGGTCGGATGCGGGCGGCAGCGAGGCTCGCGAAGCGGTGGCTTCGCTGCCGCCTGTGCGCATGGCCCGGGGTTGTGTGTCGCCCGGAAGAGTAGCCGGGCTAGCGGATGGAGTAGCGACGGGCGTGCCCGCGGCCGCAGGCGGGACCGTTGGCCGGTCGGCCGCCGCGCTGTGTGCCGGCATCGAAGGATGGGGCGTAGGTGCCGGATGCTGCGTCGGCGTGCTGTGCAGCACGCGTTGCCGGCCTTCCAGGCCCGCGATGTCCAGCGCCAGCACGTCGTAGTCGGCGCCCAGCGCCTGCGCCATCTGGCCGACCAGCTCGTCGCGCACCCGCTCGAAGGAGAATTCCGCGGGTGCCGTGTCGAATCCCGCGAGCACGTCCTGGAACAGGTCCGCGAACGGCGTCGCCTCCGCGGACGCGCGCTGCGACCAGACCTGCTCGGCCCCCCGGCGCAGCATCGACAGGCGCTCCACCTGATGGCGGCCCATGCCCGCATAGAGCACCGAGGGAATCGCGGGCAGCAGGTACTGCACCGCGTCGCGCATCCGGCTGATGTGCGGCTGCGGCACCGGATAGCCGTCGGCCGCCAGCCGCCGCGCCAGCTCGACCTGCGTCATCGGTTTGCCGCCGCTTTCCTGCTCGTACAGCTCCCGGGCCTTCTCGACGCCGAGCGCCCGCTCGATGAACGTCAGGGTGCCATGCAATTCGTTTTCCGCGAGATGGCCGGTTAGGGCGACGATTTCGCCGCGCATGCCGCCCTGCGTGGGCCAGGGACGGAACAGGCATGGAATGCGGAAGAAGCGCTCGTCCTTCGTCTCCGCCCAGAGCTCGCGCAGGATCGCGAGCCGCGTGTTGCCGCCGTTGCGGATGATGTAGTGCGGCTCGCCCGGGCGCCGCGTGATCGCCGGGGCGGTATCGAGTCCGCGCTCGCGGATGGATGCCTTGATCTCTGCGTATAGCGGATTGACCGTGACGCGGGGATTGAGCTCGTAAGGACGCAGCTGCTCCAGCGTCACCACCATTGGCGTGTCGGCGATCGGATCGCTCAAGGCCCCGGCGTCGGGGCCGCTGCGCTGGAAGGTGTCCGCCAGCAACTCGCGGGCGATGTCCGGATCGCTGCCCCTGGGCATCACATGCTCCCGTGGTGTCCGTGCCGCTTGTCCACCCGCGGCACGGGCAGCGATGCCGCCTCCGCGGCCAGGGGGCCGGACGGATTGGGTGCGCCGAGATGGATGGCGGGCAATCCAGGCTTGCGCAGGCTGCGCAGTTGCCCGTCCGCGACGACGATCCGCCAGCCTTCGCGGCGCGCGAACGCGATCAGGCGCCGCAACGCGGTGGGCGTTTCAATGCGGGTCGGCATGCGTGGCCCTCCCGGTCACGAGGTCGAGGCGGTCGCGCCACTGCGGAAACAATTCGATCGCGAGCGCGCGCTGGCTCTCCAGCGCGGCCGGAGCGAGCCGGCCACGGGGCTGCCGGTACTCGACGCGATGCACGGGCAGGCGGCGCAGCGCCGCGGTGGGGTAGGCCTCGATCGCCGGGATCGTGGTGTCGAGCACCCGCACGTCCGCGGCCGGCTGGAACATGCCGCGCAGCGCCTGCTGGACCTGCCGGGCATTGACCGACACCGTGTGGACCCGATTGATGAGCAGGCGCAAGGGCGGGGGCTCGATGCCCAGGCGCCGGTACGGGGCGATCTCCTCCATCAGACTCAGCGTGCCGCGCCGCAATTCCCGCGCCGCCAGGATCTCCGGCGTGACCGGCGAGAGCGAGACATCGGAGGCGAGGACCGCCATCTCCAGCAGCACGCTTCGGGCGCCCTGGGTGTCGATCAGCAGCAGGTCATAGTGCGTCTGGAACATGCCGAGCAGATTGCGCAGCCGGAGGCGGCCATCGGCCGCGTGCAGCAGCAGCGTGTTCAACTGGCCGTGGGCATCGTTGGACAGCAGCAGATCCAATCCGCCGATGGCCGTCGTGGAGATGAGCTGGCCGCGATCCTGTTCGTTGAAGGCGAGCATCTCGTAGATGCCACCCGGTGCGCGGCGCTCCAGCGGAAAATAGCTCGACAGCGTCGGCTGGATGTCCAGGTCCAGCAGCAGCACGCGCATGCCGGCGTCCGCGAGGAATCCGCCCAGGTTGGCCGCTGTCGTGGTCTTGCCGACTCCGCCCTTGGTCGAGATGATGGACACCACGATGGGGGGCGCGGTACGGCGCGCTGACGTATCGCTCATGCCCGCTCCCGATCCGCGAGCCACTGGTCAATCTCGTCCTCGTACCAGCCGACCGCGCGCACACCCAGGCAGCACGCGCTGCGGAAACTTCTTCTCCTTCATCAGGCTGTAGATGTGCGCGCGCTTGAAGCCCGTGCGTTCCTCGACCGAGGCGCGCCGCAGGACGCGGCGGTTGGCAGGCGCCTCTTTTTCGATGGCGGTAGGCGGGGTGGCCGGTGACGACATGGTGGTCATTCCTGACGCTCGCTGGCGCTGTATGGACAGCGACAGTGAACCCGCCGCGGTGCGCGGCGGACACCGGCAATCCGGTTCGCGCGGCAACGCAAAGATGCTTTGCACACACGATCTCGGGAAGCGCGGGCAGGCATGGGCGCCTGGGCCGGCAGCGCATGGACTCCGCGAGCAGCAACTGCGCTATTCGGCGCGAGGGACCGGAGGACTACATGGAGGGCGAGGTCTTGGGTTGTGCACGGTGTTTCTTGCAATGCGCGTGTTTCCGGGAGCATCCGCAACTCCTATGCGATGCGAACTCCAGACTTTCCCCCTGCGCCTCTCAGCCGCCCGATATTCGAAACCCGAAAACAGGCGTGTGGGAGACGTACTCCGTCCGGTAAGGCATGGCGATCGACGCCAAGCTTCTTTTATCTAATCAATAAGTATTATTTATAATAATTCTGATGATTCTGACTGAGTGGATATCGACACTCCTAGCACATCGATGCCGATAATTCCGTCAGATAGAATTGTAAAATTTGGAAGCACCGAACACCCCACGGCGGTGGGAGCGTTGTAACGGCTTGCTGTCGAGTTGCTTCGCCTGGGTGGCGAGCGATCGATGGGCTTGCAGCGCATGTTGTTCCGTCCGAACGTGCTCTTCCCATGAAGACGGACGGGCGCGGAAATTCCCCCGTGGATTTCCTGCAGCGATCCTGTTTTGGGACCGGTTTTTGCCCGGTAATGGGCACCCTGTCATGGAGCACAGGTCCATCCTCGGCGCGGATCAAACACCTTGGATAAACCCGCCGTTTCGTTTCGCGCGGGAGATTTGTACAGAATCGATGACCCTCACGCGCTCGAATATCCGCTTCGAAAGGCAGTGCTGGAGAAAGCGCGTACAACGAGTTTGGCTGCCGTGGTTTGTTCGGTATGCCGGCGTGGCAACCGGTCTTTCCTGCCGGGACGAATCGAAGCGGCGCCTTCGAATTCTTCTCGGTCATACCGAAACTCCCGCAGGCGACCCATCCACCCTGAGCGAGGTGGCACCGAGGTCGGAGGAGCCGAAGGCTTTCGGGGTTCGAATCCATGCTGCCTCGCACGGCATGGGGGAATCCGGTCGCTCGCTCGTCTTTCATGGAGGGCACCGGAATGGCGCCGCTGGAAGACTCACTCTGTCTTTTCAGACGTTCCTTGACGGAGGGCATCACGGCGTTGGCCTTCGGGTGATTGCGTGCTCCCGGCGCACTTCGATCTAGTTACAAAAAAACACGATATTTCTGTCCGGTAACTGCAACTGGCACGGTGGCCCGTGTATGGGGCCTCGTACCATCGCGCCCCTAACACAGCAGCCGCCAATGGCGTGCGGAGCAGGAAAATAGATAGGGGAAATCCGCATGTCGGAAGGGAAATTCGTGCCTCGGACCCAGGGTGGGTCGGGGCTGCAGGCGCTGCAATCGCTCTGCCTGATCGCCAGGCTGCACCAGGTGGCAGCGGATCCGGCGGCGCTGGCGCACCAGCTCGGTCTTTCGCCGAGCGAGCCGGTGGACGTGCCGGATCTGCTGCGGGCCGCGAAGAGCCTGGGGCTGAAGGCGCGCAAGGTGTCGTGCGGCGTGGAGCGGCTGGCGCTGACACCGCTGCCCGCGCTGGCCCTGGTGCGAGAGTCCATGCGAGGGTCCGTGCCCGAGCCCGAGCCCGGGGCGGCGGGCGCGGACGATGACGCACCTCGGCATGGCGTTCGCGCCGCCGTGCTCGCGCAGTGCGATGGCCAGCGCGTGCTGCTGCACGAGCCCGGGGAGGGCGCGTCGGCCGGCCGTCCGGTGATCGAGCCCGTCGAAGAGTTCGCCCGGCGCTGGACGGGAGACCTCATCCTCGTGAGCAGCCGCGCGAGCCTGGCGGGCGAACTGGCCCGCTTCGATTTCTCGTGGTTCATTCCGAGCCTCATCAAGCACCGGCGCTTGCTGGGGGAAGTGCTGTTCATCTCCTTCATGCTGCAGCTCTTCGCGCTGGTGAGCCCGCTCTTCTTCCAAGTCGTCATGGACAAGGTGCTGGTGCACCGCGGGCTCACCACGCTCGATGTGTTGGTCGGCGGGCTCGTCGTGGTCGTCGTCTTCGAGAGCCTGCTGAACGGCCTGCGCGGCTACGTCTTCAGCCACACCACCAGCCGCATCGACGTGGAGCTCGGCGCGAGGCTCTTTCGCCACCTCGTGCAGTTGCCGCTCGCGTACTTTCAGTCGCGCCGCGTGGGCGATTCGGTGGCGCGCATGCGGGAGCTGGAGAACATCCGCGGCTTTCTCACCGGCAACGCGCTCACCGTGGTGCTGGACGTGCTGTTCTCCGGGGTCTTCATCGCGGTGATGCTGGTCTACAGCGTGCCGCTCACCCTCATCGTGCTCGCCAGCCTGCCGCTGTATTTCGGGCTGAGCCTGGCGGTGGTGCCCGCGCTGCGCAAGAGGCTGGACCACAAGTTCGCGCGCGGCGCCGAGAACCAGGCCATGCTGGTGGAAACCGTCACCGGGATCCAGACCGTCAAGGCCAGCGCGCTGGAGCCCTCGTTCGCGCGGCGCTGGGACAACCAGCTCGCGGCCTACGTCAGCGCCAGCTTCAAGACCCAGAACCTGGCCGCCTGGGCGCACGAAGGCGTCAATCTGATCGGCAAGCTGGTGAACGCCGCCACCCTGTGGTGGGGCGCGCGCCTGGTCATGGAAGGCCAGCTCAGCGTGGGCCAGTTCGTCGCCTTCAACATGTTCGCGCAGCGCGTGGCGCAGCCCATCATGCGCATGGCGCAGCTGTGGACGGATTTCCAGCAGACCGGCATCTCCATGGCGCGGCTGGGCGACATCCTCAACACCCGCACCGAAGCGCCGGCCAGCAGCGCGGCGCAGCTGCCCGCCCTGCGCGGCCGCGTCACGCTCGACGGCGTGCATTTCCGCTACCGGCCCGAGGCCGCGCCGGTGCTCTGCGGCGTGCAATTGGATATCCGCCCCGGCGAGGTCATCGGCATCGTGGGCCGCTCCGGCTCCGGCAAGAGCACGCTCACCAAGCTGGTGCAGCGCCTCTACGTGCCCGAGCAGGGGCGCCTCCTGGTGGACGGCATCGACATCAGCCTGATCGATGCCGCGCAGCTGCGGCGGCAGGTGGGCGTCGTGCTGCAGGAGAACCTGCTGTTCAACCGCAGCGTGCGCGAGAACATCGCCATCGCCGATCCGGCCGCCCCGATCGAAGCCGTGGTGCACGCGGCGCGGCTGGCCGGCGCGCACGATTTCGTGAGCGAGCTGCCCGAGGGCTACGACACGCTCGTGGGCGAGCAGGGCGGCAGCCTCTCGGGCGGCCAGCGCCAGCGCATCGCCATCGCGCGGGCGCTGTTCACCAACCCGCGCATCCTCATCCTCGACGAGGCGACCAGCGCGCTCGACTACGAGAGCGAAGCCATCATCCAGCGCAACATGGCGCACATCTGCGAGGGCCGCACGGTGCTCATCATCGCCCACCGGCTCTCGGCCGTGCGCCAGGCCCACCGCATCATCGTGATGGACAAGGGGCGCATCGCGGAGGCCGGCCCGCACGATGCGCTCATCCAGCGCCCGCAGGGGCTCTACGCGCACCTGTGGCGCATGCAGGACGGCGGCGGCGCCAGCGCCCTGCCAACGCGCACCGGCCAGCGCACCGAGGAGGTCGTTGCATGAACGCCCCCACCTCACATGCCCCCACCGCCCGGGCCCGCGCCGCGGCCGAACCGCGCCACCCCGTGCGCCTGCTGCTGCAGCGCTATGCGGACATCTTCCGGGCGGCCTGGGCGCAGCGCGGCGCCTTGGCCGGTCCACCGCTGCTCGCCGACGAGCGCGCCTTCCTGCCGGCCGCGCTGAGCCTGCAGGAAACCCCCGTGCACCCCGCGCCGCGGCGCCTCGCCTGGCTGCTCATGGCGCTCTTCGCGATCGCGCTGGCGTGGTCCATCTTCGGCAGGATCGACATCGTCGCCGTGGCGCCCGGGCGCATCATCGTCAGCGACCGCACCAAGCTCGTCCAGCCCCTGGAAAACAGCGTCGTGCGGCGGGTGCTGGTGCGCGACGGCGACCACGTGGCAGCGGGCCAGCCGCTGCTCGAACTCGATCCCACGGCCGCGCACGCCGATCGCACCAGCTTCGGCGAGGCGCACCGGGCGGCCGAATCGGAATCGCTGCGCGTGCGGGCGCTGCAGCAGGCGCTCGCGGGCGAGGCGGGCCCCGGCGCGAAACTGTCCCGCTGGGCACCGCAGGACGTGCCCGCCGCATGGAGTGCCCGCGAGCGCGCCGATGCCCAGGCGCAGCTGCTGGCCGAATGGAGCGACATCACCGCGCGCATCGCGCGCCTGGATGCCGAGCGCCAGCGCCGCGAGGCCGAGATCGCCACCGTGCGCGCCATGGTCGGCAAGCTGGACGCCACGCTGCCGGTGGTGCGCCAGCGCGAGCGGGATTTTCAGACCCTGGCCGGGCAGGGATTCATCTCTGGCCACGCCACCCAGGACCGCATGCGCGAACGCATCGAAATGGAACGCGACCTGGCCACCCAGCAGGCCCGCCTGCAGGAGGCCATCGCCACGCTGGCCGAGGCCCGGCAGGCGCGCATGTCCTACCTCGCCGAGACCCGCCGCGCATTGAGCGAGCGGCAGGCGCAGGCCGACCTCAAGCGCGAGCAGAACGCACAGGAACTCTCCAAGGCGGAGCGGCGCGAGCGCCTGGCGACCCTCGCCGCGCCCGTGAGCGGCACCGTGCAGCAACTGGCCGCGCACACCGAGGGCGGGGTCGTCACGGAAGCCCAGGTGCTCATGGTCATCGTGCCCGATGGGGCCCAGGTCAGCGCCGAGGTCACGCTGGAGAACAAGGACATCGGTTTCGTCGAGCCGGGGCAGGACGTGACCATCAAGCTGGAGACGTTTCCGTTCACGCGGTACGGCACGGTGCCCGCGCGGGTGGAAACGGTCACCCGCGATGCGGTCAACGACGAGAAGCGCGGGGCGATTTTTCCGGCGCTCCTGCGGCTTGAGAGCAACCAGATCGCCGTGGACGGCAAGGACATCCGCCTCGCTCCCGGCATGAACCTGACGGCCGAGATCAAGACCGGCCAGCGTCGGGTGATCGACTACCTGCTGAGCCCGATACAGAAGGCCGGCAGCGAGAGCCTGCGCGAGCGCTGAGGCAATGGATGGATCGCACCGCGCAAGGTTTCGGCAACACGCCACACGACAGCAACCGAGTTTCAAACACCAAGGAATGGACGAAGAGCATGAAGGACAGCAACACACAGACCACCCTCGCTTCCGCGCTGCGCGCGGCCGGAATCAGCGAGGTCTCCGGCAACGACGATGAAACGGCGGCACTCGGGGCCACCGGCCCGAATGGATTGCATGGTTCGCTGCGGAGCGCTTTTACCGCGGCGATGGAGGCGCTGCCGCAGGCGTCCAGCCTCCCCGCGCCGGATGCGGTGGAAATCGGCTACGCCAAGCCCATGGCGATGGCCGAGATCGCGGACGGATGGGGCGATGCGCGGCCCGAGTTGTTCCAGCAAAACGGAGATGACGGGCAACCGGTCGTGGTCGACGCCAAACCCTGGAGGGTGGAAGAGCGCAGCGACGCCGTTCCTGCCGCCGCCCAAGCGTTGAGCGCGAACGTCGACCTCGCGGCGGTATTGACGGCGACGGCGGCTGGCCTTGGCGGCAATGGAAGCCTGTCTCTCACGGGCTCCACGCAGGAAGCGGCCCGCGTGGCTGGAAGCACTGCTGCTCTCGAAATGAACGCGCAGCAACTGGTTCAGGCGATGGCGGGATTCGCGCCACAGGCCGCGGGTGAGTCGCTGATTGCCTCGGGCGCGTTTCGGGATGTGCTGGGCGTGGTGGTGGCGAATTCGCTGGGATGAGCGAATAAGGCTCGTCGATGCGCTGCAGTCTGGCGCCCAAGGTATTGAGTCCGCCCTGAACAATTCCG
>NZ_JAGHWR010000066.1:0-45781 GCF_017746155.1 Xanthomonas sp. D-36-1 | reverse complement strand
GCATTGATCAGACCATCCTTAGCGGTTCGTCCCCTCTTCAGTCACATCGCCAGCGGCTTTTGGATGTTTTTTTGCGGCTGGCTTCAGGCGGCCTTTCCATTGCTCCAGCTTCAGCTTGGTAATTTGTTGGGCGTTATCCGTTTTCATGTCGAGCACGGCACGGCGAACGACGCCCAAGCAAAATTCTTCAGTCTCTGCAAAATTCAGCCCCAGTAGATGCTTTGCCAATGTTTCAGGTTCGTAGCCGAATTTCACACTGCATCGCTCGCCAATGGAGGCGATGTATTGCGCCAGTTGCTCACGGGTCGGGGTTGCCAACTCAATGCGCAACTGGAAGCGCCGCCAGACGGCCCTGTCCAAAAGCTCTGGATGATTGCTGGCTGCAACGACCACTACGTAGTCAGGCATTTCATCCAGTTGCATCAGCAAGGTGCTGACGACGCGCTTTATTTCTCCCGTTTCATGGGTATCGCCGCGCTCCTTGCCAAGCGTTTCAAATTCGTCGAAGAACAGAACGCAACGCTGCGTTCTGGCGTAGTCCATCACGCTCTTCAACCGGCTGGAGGTTTCACCCAGATAGCTGCCAACCAAGGTTTCGTAGCGAATGACGATGAGCGGGTACATCAGCTCGAATGCCAGCGCTTCCGCCAAGGTGGTTTTTCCGTTGCCTGGCGGGCCAGCGAGTAGGACGCGGTTTCTGGCGCGCAGATTGTGGGCGTGCAGCAACTCTGCCCGATGCTGTTCCTCCACCAACTCTTGTATCTGCGCCCTGATCTTTTCTGGCAATACCAAGCTTTGTAGGTTGCGCTCAGGCGTGATCTCGTAGAACAGGTCTTTGTGAGGACTGTTGCCCGCGGCCTTGCCAGCCGGCGGGCGTGCGCCCTGAATGGCACTGGGCTGCAATGCCTTGGCAAGCCGCTCTGCAAGTAGCCGGTGCCCTTTCTGCTTCTCCTCTTGGATCAGCCCTTCAGCCGCTTTGCGAAAGGCAAGCTGATCCCCGCTGGTCGCAGTTTTGACCAGAGCAACTAATAAATCAGCTTGCGCCATTAGCCCATGCTCCGAAAAATGTGCTCAAACCTGCTCATTTGCTTATCTCAATCCAAGGCGACAGCACCTCCAGCAGCGAGAGACCACCATGCGTTAACGTCGGATAGCCACCTTGACTGCGCCATTTCCTGCGGCCCAAGGCCAACAGATGCGCACCATGCGGGCTATCGATTTGCAAGGCGACCGGCGGAACGAAGGGGCCTGCGTCGCCATTGCCTGCCTTGCTGCGTCCACTGGAAAAAGTCTGCTTGAGATGCGAGGCCACCTCACCATCGGCATCGGGGAAGTAACCGGTGGCGGCGTAGCCATGATCCGATGTAATGACCAAGCGCCGCCCCGTGGCGAGGCGCTCGACAAAGGCCCAGAAGTCGTCACTGGAGAGTTTCTGCGCGGCATCCTTGGTCAGCAGTTCCAAACCTTGGCCCGCGCCGTAGTCGTGCAGCTTGGCGTCTGGCCAGTGATGCCAGAACACCCAGTTCTTCGCACCCGAGGCGTTGCCCACCAAGCCCTCGCAGTCCTTCCACGGCAGATCGATGGTTTCGGTCTGCGCCGGTTGCAGCTTGTAGGCCAAACCGCCGCCGTTAGCTTGTAGCTGGCTGCGGCTGGTCAGCCCCAATGCGCGGGCGAACGGGTTGGTCTCACTGGGCAGCTCGGATGCCGTAGCGGCTACTGTGTTCAGGGTGAATCCACGATCTTTGGCTCCTTGCAGCAGCCAAGGCAGCTCGCGCAGCGAGAGGGCATCCAGAATCAGTACGGCGCGCGCGGCGCTATGGCCATAGCCGGGCTCGATCCACCATTGCGCAAGCCGGTCTGAGGTGCGTTCCACACCACTGATTTCGGGTTGACCAAAGGCCCGCCACAGATCCCAGCCGCAGGAGGCCAGGAACAAATCGAGCTCGCCAATCTCGCGATCTCGCTTGACCACCTCGCTGGGGGCATTGCTTTCGGCCAGCGGTTTGGAGGCAATCTCTAGCGCCCGTTCGGTAATGATGCGCCACGCCTCTTTCGGGCTGTCCTGAGTCAGGCGCTGCAATGTTTGCGCATCCAACGCCATCAGTTGCCCTCCTTCTCAAGACTCAACTCGAACGTCATGCCATCAGGCAGCTTTTTGAGCAGTTCCTTGAGCTGAGCGCCCGTAATCTGCGTGTTCTGGCCAGCAGACACCTTGATCGAGACTTCCGCCACAGGCGTGGCCGGGCCAATGCCCCAGCCTTCGAGCTTGCCGATCAGGTTGAGCGGCGAGGTTGGCGGGTTAGAGAGCGGGACGCGTGGTTTGGTGGTGCTATTTGTGCCGCCGAAAATTCCGCCCGGCGTAGAAGCTGGTGTGGATGGCGTGCCAGGCTGCGGCTCTTGTACAGCGGGAGCCGAAGTGGCGCCACCACCAAAAATTCCGCCACCCAATCCACCATCGCCGCCAGCTGGAGGCTGCGGCGCGGGTGGCGTGATACCACCGGTCGCCGGCACCGCCGAAGGTTCCATCAGGAACACTTCATCAAGCTGACGCCCGGTGTAGGAGAGCTTGGGGCGCAAGCGCCGCCACGCGGTTTCCTCGTCTTCGCCCGCGTGGGTTTGAAGGTGTTCCAGATTGCGCAGGTTGATGGCGATTTTGCCGCGCGCGCATAAGCGCAGGATGCGTTCCTTCATCACGGTTTCACCCAGCCAGGGGATGCAATGCTGACCCGCAGGGCGAGGCTCTTGCAGTTCACGCAGCAGCTTGCCGACGGGGGCGTTCTCCGAAGCGGCTTCAAGAACGAGGTCTTCGAAATCTTCGGGAACAAAAAGGTCGTTGGTCAGTGTTTCTTCGATGCCCTCGGGGATTTGAGCACCTTGCTTTTTCAGGTGCTCGACACTGAACAGGGATTGCTGCGGGTTCTGGTGATCGTAGCGGTGCAGGACGGCAAACCGATCAAAACGCTTCTTCAGGTTTTCGCGCAGCGTGCCTTCAAATTCCTTGTGAAGCTTTTTGTATTCGGGGCTCTGCCCACTCCATTCCTGCGCCTTCATTTCGGCGCGGGCAAGGATGAGGAGGTCTCGATCCTGAAAGGCGTTGGTGGAACCTGCGCGGGGCAACAAGAAGCGAATTGTGTTGCGGCGCTTTTGCAGGTGGTCCTTGAGCCAGCGGCTCAGTGTTTGGTCTAGTTTTTCCGGCTCTTCAGGCAGCACCAGAATGGGCAGCCGGTCATCCCAGCGCTCCGGCTGCTCGGCTTCGTCGAGGGATGTCCAAGGGTCGGTCTGCCACGATTTGGGCAGAGCAATCACGCGGAATGTTTTGGCGACTTCATCGCTGCCGCCAATGACGTAGCGTACCTGCTTGGCAAGCTGCACATGATCGGAAGCATCGGTGAACAGCTTGTCGTTGCGCGCGCAGGCCATCAGCTTGGCGCGAGGGTTTTCTTCCTCGCGGAAGACCAAGCGTGGGCCATCCTGGTGGATGTTGAAGCTGTTTTCGACAATGGTCGCTAGTTCGACCTGAAAGGCATTGCCATCCACTGGCTTGTTGCGGGTGATGTCCACCTGCAGGGTGGCAGGCTCTGCCCCGGCAAGGTTACCGACGGCGATGGAACGCAGCCACAGCGCGCTCAAGATTTCTTGCAGGTGTGGGGCAAGGTTGGCGTGGTCGTACACCGCCTCCGTCACCGAAATGATGTTGTGCTGCGCTTTTTCGCGCAGGGTGCGGTGGTGTTCGTTGGACACTGAATCCAGCAGCGCTCCAATGCCCGAAGCATCGTCATCCAGCCGGAAATCAGCGGCAGTGAGCACAGGCACCGCTTCGCCCCGGCTCTTGTACAGGTTGGCCAGGATGCGAATCATGTCACGCGTTTCTTGTGCATCCGTGGCGATCAGCACCTGTTCCTCAAGCAGGCGCAGCAAGTGCGGCGCGTAAGGCCAGGACTCAGTGAATTCACGGCGCTTGCGATCCTGCTCGGCGGGCGGCACATCCAGCAGGCGGAAGTATTCGGAGACGTGTTGTGCAACCAGCGATTCGATGGTGCCGTCTGCAATCTGCAGACGGTTGTCGAACAGGCGATGCAGCAGCATCCGCCGCCGATCCTGCTGGATACGCTCGGCATTGCCTCCCGCCTTGAAGTCGATGGCCACCGGGTTGACGCGGTGCACCTGCTGGTAAGCATCGCTTCCGCCATTGCGCACGGAGATCACCAACACAAGTAGGTCGGGGCGCTCTTTGGCGATCTCCGAGAGGATCTGGATGAAGTTGAACGCCCATTGCTTCCAGGGGTATTGCTTGGTATTGGTCAGGCCGTCGTACCAAGTCTGGAACTCGTCGAGGAGGAGCATCGCGGGACGATGCTCAAGCAACTCGATGATGAGCTTGTCCGAGGGGATGTCGGTCTTGGCCGCCCCCATTCCTTCCCACTTGCCCTTGATGAATTCGCCGCGCGGATGTCGCTCGAACAGTAGGTCCCACAGGAATTTATAGCGTTGCCGGTGCAGGCTCTCGCCAATGACCAGCATGCCATCGCGCAGTGCGATCTTGCCAATGCCGGAGTCACCCAACGTGCTTGACCAGGAATTGAGCCATGCGCCCGTCGATGCGGCATCGTTGACTGCGTGGTAGAGCGCTGCCATCAAGTGCGACTTACCCAGGCCGCGCTCACCGATCACGACCACCGGCCGGCCTTGGTTAGGACCAACGGCTTCAATGCCCTTCAGCAGATCGTGGGTGGGATAGGTAATCTCCAAGAATGCCTGTGCTGCAATCTGGGTGGCGCCAGTGTTGGAGTCGTTGGAAAGCTCAATGGCCGTCCCTTTGAGGCGTTTGCCTCGAAACTCATCCCGTAGAGTCAATCCAAGCATTAGTTTTCTTCCTTTTTACGCGATTTTTCTTGGATACCGTCCTTGGACTGACCTGCTGACTGTTGCTTGATCCAGAGCTCAATGTCCCCACGCAGGAATCTCCAAGTCCCACCAACTTTGAACGCTGGAATTTTTCCTTCTGCCGCCAAGCGATATACCGTGCGCTTGCCCGCCTTTAAGTAGACAGCCATTTCTTCAATGGTAAAAATTTCGTCGCTATCGGTCGGCATGGTGCTGGAGCTCAACAAAACAGTTCATAGTTTGGCAAATTTTAGTCTAATTTGGTAGAAATCGGCAAACTTGGCAAGCTCTAAGCGCTGCGTATCGGTTTGAGTTTTTTGCGTGCGTCTCCGCTTCGCGGACCACGCTGCTCCAGGTTCGCTATTCGCTCATCCCTAACGGGACTGGCATTCGCCAGCCTTCCACATCCCTGACGCCTACGGCCCGGCTTCCCGCTTCGGGCCTGCGCGCTTCGCTTGCGTGCGGTTTGCACATCGCGGCGGCCGTTGCCATGTCCAGCCGTCTCTCCTGACTCCATCACCTTGCTCGCGACTGTAGCCCGTGGCCGCGTGCCATCAAGGCGCGTCAGGCCGTGTCCTCGGCTGCGCCTGCGGGCCGCACCACCCTGACGCTTTTCTCCTTGACGGCCCACGTCCGTGGGCTCCTGACCGTCGCGGGCGATGAACTCAGGAAAGACGGTGGCAACAGGGCCAACCGGGTTCCTCGTGCCAACCGCACCGAACAGCCGAAAGGCTGGGCTCCGAATCTAGGAATCCGGTGTGCGGTTTGAACAGCAAACCCTTTTCGTCAGGAGAAAGACCATGCTTGCATCCCGTTTCGCTTCCCGTTCCCCGGTACTGCGCAGCGATTCCCCGCTGTCCGATGACCAGATTCACCGCGTGGCCCCGTCCATCTTTGCGGAAGCGCCACACGAAAGCCGTTCCCAGCGTTACGCCTATATCCCCACCGCCACGGTGCTGACCGAACTGCGCAAGGAAGGGTTTCAGCCCTTCATGGTGACGCAGACCCGCACCCGCCACGAAGACCGGCGCGACTACACCAAGCACATGATCCGGCTGCGCCACGCCAGCCAGATCAACGCCCGAGGCGAAGCCAACGAAATCATCCTGCTGAACTCGCACGATGGCACCAGCAGTTACCAGATGCTGGCCGGCATGTTCCGCTTCGTGTGCAGCAATGGGCTGGTGTGCGGCGACACCGTGGCCGATGTGCGCGTGCCGCATAAGGGTGACGTGGCCAGACAAGTGATCGAAGGTGCCTATCAGGTGCTGCACGGTTTTGACCGTGCGCTGGAATCCCGCGAATCCATGCAGGTCATCACGCTGGACGAAGGCGAGGCCGAAGTATTTGCTCGCGCCGCGTTATCGCTCAAGTACGACGACCCGGACAAGCCAGCCCCCATCACCGAATCGCAAATCCTGATGCCGCGCCGGTTCGACGACCGCCGCCCGGACTTGTGGAGCGTGTTCAACCGCACCCAAGAAAACCTGACCAAAGGCGGATTGCATGGGCGCAGCGCCAACGGTCGCCGCCAGCAGACCCGCCCGGTGCAGGGCATTGATTCCGATATTCGCCTCAATCGCGCCCTATGGCTGCTGGCCGATGGCCTGCGCCAATTGAAAGCCTGATTTCCCTGCGCGGCAGGGGCAGGCAGCAACCCTTGCCGCGTTATTCGCTGCTGCATTCCATCATCGCAAGGAGTTTTCACCATGAACGCCATCAACCAAACCGAAGCCCAAGCCATCCACGCCACGGCCAGCGCCGTGCCTGCCGTGCTGCTGGAGGCCGCCGACCCGAGCAAGAATCTGATTCTTGTACCGCTGTCGCGGCTGGTATCGCGCCCCACGGGCCGCAACGTGCGTAAGACCCCGCGCATGTCGATTCCCGAACTCGCCGCCAGCATCCAGCGTGTCGGCTTGCTGCAAAATCTGATCGTGACCGCGACCGCTGACGGCGAGCGTTACGAAGTCGTGGCCGGAGGCCGTCGCCTTGCCGCCCTCAAGCTGCTGGCGAAAAAGCACCGTATCAGCAGGGAATGGGACGTGCCTTGCCTACTGGTGGCCGATGGCACCGCCCGCACCGCCAGCCTGACCGAGAACGTGCAGCGTGAAGCCATGCACCCCGCCGACCAGTTCGAGGCATTCGCCGCGCTGGTGGCCGAAGGCCGACCCATCGAGGACATTGCCGCAGATTTCAGCGTCACGCCGCTGGTGGTGCAGCGCCGCCTGAAACTTGCCAACGTGTCGCCGCGCCTGCTGGCCGACTACCGGGCCGAGGCAGTGAGCCTTGACCAGTTGATGGCCCTTGCCATCACCGACGACCACACCGCGCAGGAAGCCGCGTTCTACGATGCACCCACATGGCAGCGCAGCCCGCACAACCTGCGAGACCGCCTGACGGAGCGCGAGATTGACGCCCACCGGCACCCGCTGGTGCGCTTCGTCGGGCTGGATGCTTACGAGGCCGCAGGCGGTGCCAGCCGCCGCGATCTGTTCGCGGAAGCCGATAGCGGTGTGTATCTGACCGATGCCACGCTGCTGGAACGACTGGCGCAGGACAAGCTGGCCAGCCTTGCCGCCGAGGTGAAGGCCGAAGGCTGGGCATGGGTGGATGCCACCCCCGGCGCGACCCATGCCGACCTACAAGCCTTCCAGCACGCTCCGAGGCAGCGCCGCAGCCCGAACAAGCGTGAAGCCCAACGCATCGAGAAGCTGCAAACCAAGATGCAGGCGCTGGCCGAGGCCGTGGATGCCGCACTGGACACCGATGATGAAGAAAAGGCCGACGCCTTGCAGGAAGAAGGCGAACACCTGGGCGAACAGTTGCAGGCGCTGGAAGATGGCTTGCAGGACTACGGGGAAGCTGTCAAAGCTGCCGCCGGTGCCATCGTCACCATCGACCGCAACGGTGAGGCCGTGATTCATCGTGGCCTGCTGCGCGAAGCCGAGGCCAAGGCACTGCGCACGCTTGAACGGCTGCGGCAAGGTTTTGGCAGCGAGGGCGAAGCCGGGAACGACGACACAGGCGAGGAAGCCGACGACGCCCCCAAGCCCGCTGCCATGTCCGACCGACTGGCACAACGGTTGAGTGCCCATCGTACCGCCGCGCTGCAAATCGAAGTCGCACGGCATCCGCAGGTGGCGCTGGCCGCACTGGTGCATGGCATGGCGCAGACCGTTTTGCAAGACAGCCACCACCGCCACGACTTGCCGCTCGGCGTGAGCCTGAAAGTGCAAGACCGGCTGGAAAGCCTTGCCCCGGACTGGCCGGAATCGCCTGCCGCCGTGGCATTGCGCACCTTGCAGGAAGTCGCGGGTGAAGCGTTGCCAGAGGACAGCGCACAACTGTTCGCCGCACTGCTGGCGAAATCGCAGGATGAACTGGTGTGGCTGCTGGCCCTGTGCGTGGCATCCACGGTAGATGTGGTGACGCCCCGCGCTACGCAGCACCAGCCAGGTGCTGAACTGGCGCAGGCGGTGGGGCTGGACATGGCGGCATGGTGGAAGCCGACCGCAGACAGCTACTTCCAGCATGTGCCGAAGGCCGCGATTCTGGAAGCCGTGGGCGAATTCGCGCCGGAAAGCGTCAACCGGCTGGCGAAGCTCAAGAAGGCCGACATTGCCAGCGAAGCCGAACGGCTGGCCGATGGCACCGGCTGGATGCCTGCCATCTTCGCCGCCGAAGCCACGCAGCAGGCCGCGCAGGAGGTGGTGACGGACGAGGCAGCCGAAGTGCAGGAGGAAGCCGCAGCAGCAGCGGATGAGCAGCCGCAGGCCGAGGCACTGGCCGCGTGACCTTGCACCACAGATAGCGCCCCGGTTCCGGCCGGGGCGCTTCATGCCGAGGGTTCCCCCATGAGCCACAACACCACGAACCGCCCACGCATGGCCGCGACGTGCGTGGCTACCGCCCGCCTCGCGGCTGGATAGCCCGCGCCGACCTGACCGACCTACACCCCATCACGGGCCGCGCCTTGCCGCGTGCCGTGTGGTGGATCATCGAAACTGCCGTGCGGTGGATCATCGAAACTAAAGAATAGGGAGCAGCCCTGCGCCCAAGCCGTTCCGTCTTGGGCGCGGGAATACCAAAAATCCGGGCGCCGCGGTGGCCGCGCCCGGTTTCAAGGCTCAAAGCCAAAACGCCCCTTTGCCGCCTTCGGTCAGGCGGCAAAGGGGCCGCGCACAAGTCGCCTTGTGCGTAAAAGCCATTGAAGCCATGCAAGTGCAGCGGCGCACGCGCCGCCGACATTCCGACAGCACCTCGCCGCAAGGGGCGGCGCTTGTAGGGCTACGCCCCGGCTTGCTGCGGCAGGTTGCACGAAAGCGTGACGTGCTCGACGCTGGCGGTTCGTTGCCTGTACGTCACGAAGGACGGTTCACCGACACACCTGCCTCGATGGGGAGCTTCCACGCCACGCATCAAGCATGTGGCCGCAAGTTATGGCAGGAGCGCTCGTACCTTGTTGCTGGGGCATTGACCTGGCCGCCTCAGGGAACAAGCCGGTGAAGTTGCCATGCGAGGATGCCGAGTCGGTCATGTCTCCATTCGGGAGAGGCGGCCCGTGCGTCCTTGGCTTGTCGTGAATCCTGGCGGTGGCGCGGCTGCGCCTTGGGCTTTATGACCGCAACCTTGCGACGAAAACAATTTCCCCTGCGCTGCGCGCATTCCTCGCGGGACAAATTCTTTTCGCCTCCAGGTTCTCCACGTTGTTGCGACCGCTCCGCGGTGCGGCCAGCCCATCCCCCCGCCGGGCGGATCACAACAAGGACGCACTGGCGCGACCTTGTTCAACCCGAAAGGAGAAATCATCATGGCTAACATCGGCACCTTCACCGCAGAGAAAGACGGCTTCACCGGCACGCTTCGCACCCTGACGCTCAACGTCAAGGTCAAGCTGGTTCCCAACGACAAGGGCGACAACGAGAGCGCACCCGACTACCGCCTGCAAGCGGCTGGCCACGACATCGGCGCAGCGTGGAAGAAGACCAGCGAGGCCGGACGCCCCTACGTGTCCGTGACCCTGGACGATCCTGCGTTCCCGGCAACGGTCTACGCCCGTCTGATCGAAGGCGAGGACGGCACGCACGACTTGATCTGGTCGCGCAGCAAGCCAAAGGCGGCCTGACGGCGCCACGAAGCCCCTTCCACTGCGGCGGGGCTTTCCTGCGATGGAATGTCCGGCGGGTTGGGTTCACCTTAGGCAGCCTCAATTGTCATGGACACTGAGATTTGAGGCACACCTCCCGGTGGTTATTGCTTGAGCGCCGATGTCAGTCAGAATCGCTAAGGATGTTGAGATGGTGCAATAGCTCTTTTAATTTTTCACCTTCGAATGGTGAAAATATAGGATTTTCACCTGCACATGAAACCCTGGATGCTTTAATAATCTCAATATTTCCGCTATCACTCAAAACAGTGTTTAGCGAAAAGAATGGTTCCTGTCCTCTATGAAGGCGATTGTCATGAAGGACGAACTCGACTTCCTTCTGATACTCCGCTTTAACTCTGGGGCCAAATATCACTCAAGCTATAAGTCTGGCGTCATGATATAGAATTCGCTTGCGATCTGTCGTTTTTAGCTTTTTTGCCTGATGGGAAGCCATCGCCATCATATGGGTGTTTAAGCTTTGAAATGTGAAAGACCTTAATTCAGACTCGTATTCCCAGAAAGAATTTTTCTGTAGAAAGGTTGATACAGCCTTATCTTTTCCAGATATCACGCACTCCAAAATAGAGATTTTTTTGCCGGAATCAACATAGTCAACAGGCGCCAGCTTGTACACGGCAAAATTTTTAGAAAAAGGATTGTGAGACAATGGAAATCCATAATCTTTCGAAGCGTATATAACTACGCACCCTTTGAAGCCTTCTGCGTAATGGGCCCACATCATTGAATTAAGTGCGTCTCTCGAAAACGAAACACTATAGAACTCGTGATTGATGGCTCTACTCAGAAGCTCGGTCATTATGAGCTTGCATAGATCCGCCCTGACTGCTGGGCTATTTGATTCATTCTCCTTTTGAAGCAACGCTCTTTCAAATGCGGCAATAATCTGTCCGCTACAGAGATCAAGCACCGCTTTAAGAGAGTCAAAGCTATCAATGGAGTTTATTTCCTTGCCTTTAAAAATATCATTGAGACTATCAGCAAGAAGTTGGCACTCCGTATTTATTATTTCTGATAATTTCCAATGACTGCTAGTTTCTGGGATATTTAAAAGGCGCCCCCAAAGCTCTGGGTTGTCTTCAAAGTAATATATAGCCTTCAGATCATTTGGGTCATTTAGCTCGTGATTGGCCGCAAAATAAAGCTCGTTATATCTTATAGCCTTATCGAAGTACAGATTGGGTCTGTAATATTTAAATACGTGCATCTGACTATTCCAATTTACTTTTCTCGACTGAAACATCTGGCTCGGGCATAAATATGCTTAGAAGCATGGCATGCGAGCGAAGACCTTCAATTTTCAGATGAAGCGGCGGCATGCCGCAATGTGTTGATATGCCCAGCGGGGGTTTTAACAGCCAGCTAGGCCGCGATCATGAGTTCTCTATTTTCGATGCTGCAACGATTTCGTTCAGTTCCCGCTGGACTTGAGCAAGAAGCTGATCGGCGTTGAGCGGGTCGCGTCCTACCGGCCTATCTCTACGTTCTGCATCTGGATAGCCCGGCGCTGGCCTGGGAGTACCTGCGCCGTCATCCAGACTATCGGCACGACTGGCTGCGCCGTCGTCGCCAATCGGATGCCGCCCGGCATTGGGGGCTGCGCCTACTGGAAGATCCCACGCTGGATGCGCGGGACGCGCACCCGGCCTGGTTCCCCGACCACGATGCCGTGGTGCAGCTCTACCCGGATGCCGATCCGCCGCCCGATGCCCTGTGCTTTGAGTTCTGGAAGCTGCCGGGCCACAAACACCTGATCCATGACGGCAAGCGCCTGGTGCTGGTGGCGCGCTGGCCCGGGTGTTGCCTGCGTTTCGTGCTCGCGCCAGGCTTGGCCGATGGCATGGCTTACGCCTATGCCATCCGAGCCTGCGCCGCGCCTTGCGAGCGCTATGCGGCTCTGGCGAGCGAATTGAACAAGATCGCCGTAGCCGCTGCTGGTGACGCACCTGCGGCGATCGTCAGGCCACGTCCGCCGCTGTCCGCATTGCTGGAATTGCACACGCTTCAGGCGCTGGACGCGACCCTAGCGGGTGCGTCCTTGCGGGAGGTGGCCGAAGGGCTGTTTGGTGTGGATGCCGTTGCCGCCGACTGGCACGCCGACAGCGCTTTGCGTGCCCGCGTGCGGCGGCTGGTGCGCCGGGCCAATGGGCTGATGCGCGGCGGCTATCGCCGTCTGGCGCAACTTCCCCCCCTTCCGCCGCATGAGGGGGACGTTTCGCATCCCCTGCAGAACGTCCCTGAGCAAGAACCCCAAGTTTCTTGAGACTGCCTCCATCCGGTCGCGCTGTGTGGCCGGGCTTGATGGAGGTACATCCCATGCGACCCGCTCCCTTGCGGCCTGCCGCCGCTCCCGTTGCCACACCCGCACAACCCCAGCGCTATCTCACCAACGATGAGGCTGCCGACTACCTGCGCCTGTCACCGCGCACGCTGGAGAAACAGCGCGTCATCGGTGGTGGCCCGAAGTTTCGCAAGTTCGGTCGCCGTGTGATGTACGCTGTGGCCGACCTCGATGCCTGGGCGGAAACGCGCAGCTTCGAGACCACTTCCGACCCCGAATATGCCGAGCACCACTCGGCTGACAGCCGTGCGCGCTGATCGGCGCATCGCCGGTGGCCATCGCCATGTCTCGCCCACCAGGGCACGCCTTGCAGCAGCGCGAACAGCTCGACCTGTTCCGCGCACTGCCGGGCGAGGACATGGCACCGCGCGATGCCCAAGACTTGATGGCCTATCCGTTTTTCTCGCTGGCGAAGTCGCGGCGCACCGCGCCGATCGACTTCCACAGCGGGAACATCACCATCCGCGTGGAAGGCACGCAGGAGCATGGTATTGCCACCATCTGGGATGCCGACATCCTGATCTGGGCGGCCAGCCAGATCGTCGAAGCCCAGGACGCGGGCATCCAGCCGTCCCGGCGGATGCAGGCCACGCCCTACGAGATCCTGCGCTTTATCGGGCGCGGCAAGTCGCTGCGCGACTATCAGCGCCTCAAAGCCGCGCTCGACCGGCTGCAATCGACCACGGTGGCCACGTCCATCCGCGAAACCACCGGAAGGCGCTTGCACCGCTTTTCGTGGATCAACGAGTGGAAAGAGCTGGCCGATGCCAACGGCACACCGCTGGGCATCGAGCTGATCCTGCCGGACTGGTTCTATGCGGGCGTGCTGGACGCCGCCCTGGTGCTGACCATCGACCCGACGTACTTCCGACTCACGGGAGGCATCGAGCGCTGGCTGTATCGCCTGGTGCGCAAGCATGGCGGGCGGCAGGAATATGGCTGGCAGTTCGACTTCCGGCATCTGTACCGCAAGTCGGGCAGCAGCACGCGGTTTTCGGATTTCGCCTACGACCTGCGGGCGCTGGTCGCCCGGCAATCGCTGCCGGGGTACGAGCTGGGCATCGTGCGGATTCCCGAGGACGACATGGAATTGCTGACCTTCCGGCCCGTGCCGCAGACGGCACGGGGATAACAGCGGGGCAAGCTGTGGACGGGGTCGTGCTATCAGGAGTAAGAGGTATCGTGCTATCGAGAGTACGCCTATCGTGCTATCAGGAGTACGAAAACGCCGGAAAGCCAGTAACGGCGCGGGGTTGCGATCCCTCTAACATTACTAACTTAAATTCTCTAACTATTGGTAGAGAAGCAGCATCGCGGTGGACAACTACCGCAGGCCGAAAAACCAGCCAGCAAAAACAGCAAAAACCATCCCGTTCGGCACGGCAAAAGCAGTCCGGTCTTCCAAGCTGGAGGGCCACGCCATGATCGTCGCCTTGCTCAACCAGAAAGGTGGCGTCGGCAAGACCACGCTCGCCACGCATATCGCTGGGGAAATGGCCTTGCGCGGCCTGCACGTTGTCCTGCTGGATGCCGACCCGCAGGGTTCCTCACTGGACTGGACACAGCGCAGAAGCCAGCAGGGCTTGCCCCGGCTGTTCAGCGCCGTGGGCCTAGCACGCGAAACACTGCACCAGGAAGCCCCAGAACTCGCCAGGCGGGCCGATCACGTCATCATCGACGGACCACCCCGGATCGCCGCTTTGGCGCGCTCTGCGCTGCTGGCGGCCGAACGGGTGCTGATCCCGGTACAGCCCAGCCCCTACGACCTGTGGGCCAGTGCCGAGATGGTGGCGCTGATTCGTGAGGCCCAGGTGTTCCGGCCTGCGCTACGCGCGGCCTTCGTCATCAACCGGCGCGTCAGCACCACGGTGATCGGGCGGGAAGCTCGGCAAGCCTTGTCCGAACAGCCGTTGCCAGCGCTGCGCAGCGAGGTGCGTCAGCGCATCGTCTTTGCCGACAGCGTGGCAGCAGGTCGATTGGCGCGGGAGACAGCCCCCGATAGCGCAGCGGCGCAGGAAATCACCGCGCTGGTCGATGAGCTGCTGCGGTGGCCGTCATGAGCACCGGCGGCAATCCACCCAACGGCAAACGCCCGGCCAAGCGGGTCGGCATCGGTGCGCGTCCGCCTGCTAATCCACACGCCGAGGCGTGGATTCGCCAGGGCGATGCCGATGCGCTCAACAAGGGCGACCTCTACACCGCTCGCCTGACCCTCGACATCACGCCCGCCATGCGGACGCGCATCAAGGTGTTGGCCTTCACGCAAGGCGTGACCGTGGCCGACCTGCTGCGCGCCCTGCTGGAGCGGGAGTTTCCCGAGCATCACAGGGAGAACACGCTATGACCACATCCGCTTCGCCTGCCGCTGGCGCGGCCACGGCTGCGCTGCCGCCGCATCCCGCAGCACTCGCCGGGCAGGCCGGCAACGTGTCGCTGACGCGCGTTTCGCTGGTCTACATCGAGGCCCGTTTCAAACTCTACCTGCGCTTCGGCGAACCTGCGCGCACGCTGCGCCTGGACGGCTGGCGGCGCTGCGCGGTGTTCCTGCCGGGTGCAATCCTCTGCCGCGTTCGTTGGCAAGCCAACGACTACGGCACGATCCGCTGGCAGCTCATGGTGATGCAGGCTGCTACACCGCTTGATGCCTTGCAGCGCATACCCGGCGTGCAGCCAGGCGCGTGCCTGCTGCTGCATGCCGAAGGTGATGCCAATGTGCGCGCCGTGCTGGAACGCATCGACGACATCGAGGCGCTGGGGATCGCTGCCATCGACGTGTCGCCCGCGTACTGGCGCACGCTCGCCAACCGGCTCGCCGCGCATTCGCCGCTGCCCGAATACACCGCCGAGCGGCACGCTGCCTGGCTGGCCGGGAGGGCGCTGCCATGACAGCCCATCCCACCGCCGCACGCACGCCCGAAGCCGCGTCGCTTCCTCGCTCGCGCCTGCGCGCTCGCCTCGTGCTGGCGGGCATCGCCGCCGTCGGCCTCGCTGCGCTGGCTTGGGCTGCTTTCGTGTCGCCGCTGCCGCGTCTGACCTACAACCCGTCCGACAGCGTGGCGGTCGGCTGGTATCGCATCGAACCGTTCGCCCCGCGCACTGCCTCGCTGCCACGCCCGCTGTCCGTGGACAGCATCGTGCTGGTGCCACTGCATGACAGGGCCGCCATGCTGGCTGCGCAGCGCGGCTACCTGCCGACCCGCGTTCCGCTGCTCAAACGTGTGGGTGCGATTGCGCCGCAACACGTTTGCATCGTCGCCGGGCAGGTACGCATCGACGGCGTGCCTGCGGCCGCCGCGCTGCCTACCGACCGGCTGGGCCGGCCGCTGCCATCCTTGCAGCTTTGCCGCCGCCTCGAACCGGGCGAGCTGTTCCTGTTGAGCGTGACCAATCCGGCGTCGTTCGACAGCCGCTATTTCGGCCCGGTCAGCGCATCCGCCGTGATCGGCGTCGCGCATCCGGTTTGGCTGGAGGCTCGCCCATGATGGCCGCCGATTCGCTGCACGTTGCCGTGCCTCTTATCGTGCCTTCGGGCATGTCGTTCCGGCTGTTGCCGCCGTGTCGTTGCGCATGCAGTGCGTGTGCATTCGCACCGCACTTCGCGCAACATCCGGCGCAGCCTTACAATGTGCAGGCGTCTTGCCTCGAACGCGCCCGGCCTGCGGCCTTCATGACGTCAGTTCGCGCGTTCGCCGGCGCGCTGGCTGCGGGTGCAGCAGCGCCTCCGGGCTGCCGATGCCCGGAGCGGGAGCGAAGGGCAAAGGCGGAAGGCAAGACAAAAGGACGCGGCACCGGGCCGCGTCGAAAGCCAGCCTGCACGTGGGGTTGGCGCGGCACGCTGCGGCTTCGCCGCCGTGCCGCGTGGGGCGCAAAGCCCGCGCCAATGCAGGCATGTCCGCGTGCTTCGCACGACAGGACACGCCAGAACTTGCAGGGAGCGCAGCCATGAGCGACCGCTGCGACGACGATTTCCGTGTGCACCCCAGCGCCCCGAAGAACCGGGGCAAGGGCAAGGGGCAGAGCTTCGTTTCCAAGGTGCTCAAGCAGGCGGGCAAGGCCAGCGGCGGCAAGTCCACGGTGCGCCGTCCTGGCGCGGCGGGCGGCATCGGCAAGGGAACTGGCCAACGCCCCGGCTCGCGCCTCGGGCGCGGCCACACGGCGGCGCGCTTCGTGGGCGCGAAGCTGACGCCCATGTCGCGGCGCGTGACCATCAAGACCTTGCTGGTGAACCACCAGCGGGCCAGCCCGCAGTCGCTCGCCAAGCACCTGCGCTACATCGAGCGCGATGGTGTGGGACGCGACGGCGAGCCGGGCCAAGCCTACGGGCCGCAGACCGACGCCGCCGACCTCGACGCCTTCAAGGAACGCTGCGCCGACGACCGGCACCATTTCCGCTTTATCCTCTCGCCCGAGGATGGCGCGGAACTGGAAGACCTACGCACCTACACGCGGCACCTCATGGGGCGCATGGAGGCCGACCTTGGGACGGGCCTTGATTGGGTGGCCGTGAACCACTGGAACACTGACAACCCGCACACGCACATCGTCGTGCGCGGGCGCGACGACACCGGCAAAGACCTCATCATCGCGGGCGACTACATCGCCGATGGCTTCCGCCACCGCGCCGCCGAACTGGCGACCGAATGGCTGGGGCCGCGCACCGAACTGGAGATCCAGCAGACCTTAGGGCACGAGGTGGAACAGGAGCGGTGGACGAGCCTGGATCGCACCTTGCAGCGCGAGGCCGGCGACGATGGCTTTGTGCATGTGGAACACCTCAACGAACCCCGGCTGCAACGCCAGCGCCTGCTGCTGATCGGCCGCCTGCAACGCTTGCAGCGCCTGGGTCTGACCGACGAAACACAGCCCGGCACCTGGGCCATCCATACCGATGCCGAGAAGACCTTGCGCGCCTTGGGCGAGCGCGGCGACATCATCCGAACGATGCAGCGGGCCATGAGTGGCCAGCCACGCGAGCTGGTGGTGTTCGAGCCGGGCCAGAATGACGATGGAAGTGGCCGCAGCATCCTCGGCCGCGTGGCTGCGAAGGGGCTGGCCGACGAGCTGCACGACCGGGGTTATCTGGTCATCGACGGCGTGGACGGCAAGGCCCACTATGTCGCGCTCAATGCCCGCGACGAGCTGGCGAACTACCCCACGGGCGCGGTGGTGGAAGTGAAGGGTTCGGCCGACGTGCGCGCCGCCGATAAGAACATCGCCGCGCTGGCGAGCGATGGCCTGTACTGTGCAGATCATCACCTGGCCATCGAGCAGGGCCGGGCCAAGCCCGGACGCGACCCGCAGGAGGTTATCGCGGCGCATGTTCGCCGGCTGGAAGCCCTGCGCCGGGCCGGCATCGTGGAACGTGTGGCCGAAGGGCTATGGAAGGTGCCGGGCGACCTGCCCGAGCAGGGCCGCCGCTACGACGCGCAGCGCCTGGGCGGCGTAGCCGTGGAGCTGAAATCGCACCTGCCCATCGAGCGGCAGGCGTGCGTGATCGGCGCCACCTGGCTTGACCAGCAATTGATCGGCGGTGGCCGTGGGCTGGGCAACCTGGGCTTTGGCGGCGATGCCAAACAGGCCATGCAGCAGCGCGCCGACTTCCTCGAAGAACAAGGGCTGGCCGAGCGGCGCGGGCAGCGCGTGATCCTTGCGCGCAACCTGCTGGGCACGCTGCGCAACCGGGAACTGGCGCAGGCCGCGAAGGACATTGCCGGCGAAACCGGCCTGGAGCATCGCCCGGTGGCCGACGGGCAGCGCGTGGCCGGCATTTACCGGCGCTCGGTCATGCTCGCCAGCGGGCGTTACGCGATGCTCGATGACGGCCTGGGGTTCAGCCTGGTGCCGTGGAAGCCGGTGATCGAACAGCGGCTGGGGCAGCAGATCGCAGCGACGGTGCGCGGTGGCGGGGTGTCATGGGAGATTGGACGTCAACGCGGGCCGTCTGTGGGATAGGCTTACTTGCTGCGCCTGATCATCGCCAGGATGGTTTCCTGCAATTCATCCCGCGCCTGTTCTTCGCTGATGTCTCCGGCCACCGCAGCCTGCGACAGCGCATCGGCCGCGCCGAGCATCGCCCACAGGCTCGCCAGCGGCACGCCCTGCGGGCCTGCAAAGGGCGCGAGGATGGTTTGGCACTTCTCTATGAAGGCTTGCTGGTACTGCCGCTTGACCGCTGCCAGTTCCGGCGAGCCGCCAAGAGCGGCGAGAACGCCTGGAATCTCGCGCCCCTGGGTCAACACGCATTCGACGTAGCTGGCAGCGATGACACGGGCCTTGTCCTGCAACGAGGGCTTGCTAGCGGCGATGGCGGCGTCGATCACCGCCGTCTGGCGCACATCGAAATCCTGATACAGCGCCGCCAGCAGCCCGTTGCGCGTGCCGAAGTGGTCATAGACCACCGGCTTGGTGACGCCTGCCGCATCGGCGAGCCGGCCCAGGGTCAGCGCGTCCGTGCCTTCGATACGGATCAGTTGCCATGACACGTCCAGCAACTGGCGCAGGCGCTCGTCGCGCGAAAGGCGGCGGCGCGGCGAATCCGCAACGGCATCAGGGGTTTTCGGTTGACTTGACATTGTTATATACCAATAGTAACTTACTGATGATAAGTTACTTTCAGTATATTGGATCGCGACTCGGTAGGCAATCGGGTGGCGTCCACACCCGGGCTATGACCATGACCACCGATCCGCTTTCAATTCCACAACCTGCCAGCCGCAAGGCGTGGCTGGGGCTTCTGACCGTTCTTGCTCTTGTTCTACTCGTGGCGATGGACGGCTCCGTCCTATACCTCGCCATGCCGCGCGTCACGTCTTCGATCCTGCCGACGGCCGATCAGGCGCTATGGATTCTCGACATCTACGGCTTCGTCGTGGGTTCGCTGCTGATCACCTTCGGCAACATCGGTGACCGCTATGGGCGATTGAAGCTGATCATGGCCGGAGCCATCATCTTCGGCCTGGGGTCGCTGGGCGTGGCGTACTCGACCACACCCGAGGCCATGATCGCGTTCCGCGCGCTGATGGGCCTGGGCGGCGCCACGCTGCTGCCTTCGGGGCTGGCCATCGTCAGCGCCCTGTTTCCTGATCCGCGCCAGCGCGCCCAAGCCATTGGCATCTTCGCGGCGACGTTCGCGGCGGGCTTCGCCATCGGGCCGGTAATCGGCGGGCTGCTGTTGCAACGCTTCGACTGGGGTGTGGTGTTCCTGATCAACGTGCCGGTGGTGCTGGTCTTCCTGCTGGCTGCACCAATTCTGCTGCGCGAAGTGCGTGCGACCCGCTATGGCCGCATCGACTTTCCGAGCCTGCTGCTGTCCTTCGCCGGCATCCTGCTGTTCACCTGGTCGATCAAGAGTGCGGCAGCGGTGGGATTCACGGCGTCGCAGACCGTGGTGGGCATCGTCGGCATCGCCGCGCTGGCACTGTTCATCCGCCGCCAGACGAAGATCGCGTTCCCGCTGCTGGATCTGAGCCTGTTCAAGGATCGCATCTTCTCGATCGCCATCCTGACCGGCCTGCTGTCGCTGGTGGTCTGGTCGGCGGCAGGGTACTTGTCGGGCATCTATCTGCAATCGGTGCTGGGCTTCGAGGTGTTCACGGCGGCGCTGCTGACCCTGCCGGGCGCCGTGGTGCTCACCGCCACCTGCATCGGCACCAGCCGCATAGTGGAGCGCATTGGCCGCAAAGCCGCGCTGGTCGCCACGCATTTGCTGATCAGCGCGGGCGTGTTCCTGCTGCTGTTCACGACGACCGAGGCCGGCGCTATCGCATTCGTGGCCTCGACGGTGATTGCAGGCGTCGGATACGGCCTGTCTTTCAGTCTCGTGGCCGAGATCGCGGTGTCGGCCGTGCCGCCCGAGCGCGCGGGCGCGGCCGGTTCCATTGCGGAAACCAGCAACGAGATCGGCAATGCCCTGGGCATCACCTTGTTGGGGGCGCTGGCGGCGCTGGTCTTCCGGCTGTCCGGGCCGGGCGTGGCCGGCACCTTGAACGAAACCCTCGACCATGCGGGCGTCGCGGCAGACGCCGTGATGCAGGCCAAGGAGGCTTTCCTGTCGGGGCTGCACCTGGCCGTGGGTGTTGGGGGGCTGCTCACGCTGTTGGTTGGCATCGTGGCTTGGCTCTGGTTGCCGCGAAAGCTGCCGGAATAGGAGATTAGCGATGGAACTTCGACACCTGCGCTGCTTCCTGGCCGTGGCCGAAGAACTCCATTTCGCCCGCGCTGCCGAACGACTGCACATCGAACAGTCGCCGCTCTCGCGCACCATCAAGGAACTGGAAGAAGACCTGGGCGAAAAGTTGTTCGTCCGCACTAGCCGCAGCACGCGCCTGACGCGGGCGGGCAAGCTGTTCCTTGAACATGTGCCGCGCGTATTCTCCTCCTTGCAGCAGGCGCGCGACAGCGTGAAGGCGGCGGCCAATGGTTTCCACCGCCAGTTGCGCATCGCACTGTCCGATGGCATCACGCCGTCACGGTTGCCGGCCTTGTTGGCGATGTGTCGGCAGGAGGAACCCGAGGTCGATATTCGGTTGTTCCAAGTACCGCTGGCACAGCAGATCAAAGGGCTGCAAGACGACCTGTACGACGTGGGCTTTGCGCAGTCGGATGAGGTTGGCGAAGGCATCGCAGCCGAAGCGGTGTGGAATGACCCGCTTATGGTGGCCGTGCCGGCGCGACATCATTTGCTCAAGCACAAGCGGATTCCACTGGAGGAAGTGCTGCAATTTCCACTGGTTCTATGCGACCTGCTGGCGTGCGAGGGCCATGCACGCCAAGTTGACCGGTTGCTGCGCCGTGCTGACCGGGAACCTCTGATCGCCGAGCGCGTCGCCTCGTTCGAACTGATGATGGTCGTGGTGTCGGCAGGCTTCGCCTTGGGACTAGCCGGTGCGCCACACATCGCGGCAAGCCAGGAATCTGGTGTGGTGGCCCGCCCCCTGGCTGGACGCTCTCCCATGCTGACGACTTACCTGCTGCGCCCGGAAGGCGCGCCTTCGGAAACGCTCGCCCACTTCATCGAACGAGTACAGGCCATCGACCTGCCCGAAGGCGTAAGGCCCGCACCGCCACCTGAATCTGATCCCCAGGAGGACGTCCCAACATGAAACGCATTGCCCCATTGCTATTGGTCGCTGCGCTGACGGCCTGCGGTCAATCGGAAACGCCCAAGCCGGCCAATGTGCCAACCGTGAACGAACTGGCCGCCGATCCGGCACGGTTGAAGGAACTACGCCAGCAATGCAAGACCGACCGCACGACGCTTGGCGACGTGTTGTGCAACCGCGTCGCCGAGGCCACGCGAAAGCGGTTCTATGGCGATGGAAGGACGCCCTACACGCCATCGGAAACACTACCGAAGTTCTGATCGCCAGCCCTTCGCAAGAAACTCGGTTCCTCTTTGCCAACACGCCGCAGTGCGCTCACACCTGCGGCGTTTTTATTGGGTTCTTTGCAGCCTGAAACGATGTTTTTTTCATCATCGAGCTTTCGATAACAGTCTTTGACCGGCACTGACCCGACACCGATTCTCACGCTATGCGGCACGTTCTTGTGCCGAGTTTGAACGAGGAATAGCGCAGGAATCGGAGGCCCATCATGCAAGGTCAGGGCGTGTTGTTCGGGCAGATCGCCGTGGTGTTCAGCATCGTGATCGCCGGTGTGTGGAGTGCAACGCAATGGACCGCCGCCGCCCTGGGCTACCAACTACGCCTTGGCTCGCCCTGGTTCGACCTCTTTGGAACACCGGTCTATCACCCCTGGCGGCTGTTCGAGTGGTGGTTCTTCTTCGATGCCTACGCGCCGCATGTCTTCGACATGGGCGGAGCCATCGCAGGCGGCAGCGGTCTGGTGGCCGTGGTGGTCGCTATCGCCATGTCGGTATGGCGCTCGCGGCAATCGCGCATGGTCACTACCTACGGTTCGGCTCGCTGGGCCGAAGCGGATGACATTCGCAAGGCCGGGCTGAAGCATCCGGCCGGCGTCTTCCTCGGCAAGTATCGCAACGAGTACCTGCGCCATGAAGGCCCGGAACACGTCCTGACCTTCGCGCCCACGCGCTCAGGCAAAGGCGTCGGCCTGGTAGTGCCGACGCTGCTGTCCTGGTCCGCGTCCGCCGTTATCCACGACATCAAGGGCGAGAACTGGCAGATCACCGCCGGCTGGCGCTCGCGCTTCTCCCATTGCCTGCTGCTCAACCCCACGGATGCGAAGTCGGCGGCCTATAACCCGCTGCTGGAGGTTCGGCGTGGCGCGCATGAGGTGCGCGACGTGCAGAACATCGCCGACATCCTGGTCGATCCCGAAGGCGCGCTGGAGAAGCGCAACCACTGGGAGAAGACTTCGCACGCGCTGCTGGTCGGAGCCATCCTGCATGTGTTGTACGCGGGCGAGGACAAGACGCTGCGCGGCGTCGCCAACTTCCTGTCCGACCCGGCCAGCCCATTCGAGCTGACCTTGCACCGGATGATGACGACGAAGCACCTGGGCGACGCACCGCACCCGGTTGTCGCGTCCGCTGCGCGCGAAGTGCTGAACAAGTCGGACAACGAGCGTTCGGGCGTGCTGTCCACGGCCATGTCGTTCCTCGGTCTGTACCGCGACCCCACGGTGGCCGAAGTCACGTCGCGCTGCGACTGGCGCATCGCCGACCTGATCGCTTCCGAGCATCCCGTCTCGCTGTACCTGGTGGTGCCGCCCTCGGACATTTCACGGACGAAGCCGCTCATTCGCCTGATCCTCAACCAGATCGGCCGACGGCTCACCGAATCGCTCGACGGCAGCGACGGCATCGAGCGCCGCCACAAGCTGCTGCTGATGCTCGACGAGTTCCCCGCGCTGGGCCGGCTCGACTTCTTCGAGACGGCGCTGGCCTTCATGGCCGGCTACGGCATCCGCAGCTTCCTCATCGCGCAGTCGCTCAACCAGATCGACAAGGCGTATGGGCAGAACCATTCCATCCTCGACAACTGCCACGTCCGCGTGACGTTCGCCACCAACGACGAACGCACGGCCAAGCGCATTTCCGAGACGCTGGGCACCGCGACCGAACTGCGCGCGCAGCGCAACTACGCGGGCCACCGGCTTGCGCCGTGGCTGGGGCATCTCATGGTGTCGCGCCAGGAGACGGCCCGCCCGCTGCTGACGCCGGGCGAAGTCATGCAGCTTCCGCCCGACGAGGCCGTGGTGATGGTGTCCAGCGTGGCACCGATCAAGGCCAAGAAGCTGCGCTACTACGCCGACGCGAACTTCAAGAATCGCGTATTGCCGCCACCCGCACTCACGGTCGGGCAGTACGCCGATGCGCCGCCTGCGCGCCCTGACGACTGGAGCGGCCTGGCGATCCCCGTTGTACCCGCCGCACCGGCCAGCACAGCCACCGATGGCCTGGGCGGCACCGACGACGGCGGCCCGCGCCGGCAGCCGGAACTGTCCGAAGTCGCCGAATACAGCCCCGAACCGCAACCCGCAGGCAACGACCTGGCGCTGCTCGATGACGACGACGACCTGCCGCTGCCTGGCTTTGCATCTCGCCCCGGCCAGCTCGACCCGGCCATGCAGCGCACGGCCCGGCTGGCTTCCCTCGACCCCAACGACGGAATCGACCTATGAGCCACTACCGCCTCAATCTGTTCATCCAGCCCGAGCACGCCAAGCGTCTCGAAGAACTGGCCGCCAAGAAAGGCGTCTCCAAGTCGTCCATCGTCGCGGCGGCGCTCGCATCGTGGCTGTCGCCCGATTCCGGCGACCAGCGCGAGGCCGCCATTGCCAAGCGGCTCGATCGCCTCTCGCGCCAGGCCGACCGCCTGGAGCGCGACCAGAACATCCAGATCGAAACGCTGGCGCTGTTCGTCCGCTATTTCCTCACGGTCAGCACGCCGATTCCCGAAGCCCATCAGGATGCGGCCCGCGCCCAGGGCAAGGCGCGTTTCGAGCAGTTCGTCGAACAGCTTGGCCGGCACCTGCTGCGTGGCCGCAGCTTGGTGCGCGACGTGGTGGAAGAACTGCATCCCGACCCGGTGCGGATGGATGACGCGGCTGCGCTTGCCGAAGCCCACGAACGAACTGCGGAGCGTGCCTCATGAGCGCCGTTCCGCAAACCCCGCCCGAACGCTCATCCACCGCGGCTTCGCTGGATCGTCGAATCCAGATGCTGCGCACGGCGATGGGGCCGGTGATCGCCACCGCGGTGGCCGACCCGGACGTGGTGGAAATCATGCTCAATCCCGACCGCACCCTATGGGTGGATCGGTTGTCGTCGGGCCGCACGCCGCTGGGCGTGGAACTGCCCGAAGAAGATGGCGAACGCATCATCCGCCTGGTGGCCGCGCACGTCGGTGCGGAAGTGCATCGCGGCCAGCCGCTGCTGACCGCCGAGCTGCCCGAAACCGGCGAGCGGTTCGAGGGCATTCTGCCACCGGCCGCGCCCGGCCCGGCCTTCGCGCTGCGCAAGCGGGCCGTGAGCATCATCGGCCTGGATCGCTATGTGGCCGACGGCATTCTGACCACAGGCCAGGCGGACTTCCTGCGCCGCGCCGTGCGCGAGCGCCAGAACATCCTGATCGCCGGGGCAACGAGCAGCGGCAAGACCACGCTGGCGAACGCGCTGCTGGCCGAGATCGCCGCCACCGGCGACCGCGTGCTGGTGCTTGAAGACACCATCGAGCTGCAATGCGCAGCCCGCGACCACGTTCCGCTGCGCACCCGCGCGGGCGTCGTGTCCATGACCGAGCTGGTGCGCGCCACGATGCGCCTGCGCCCCGACCGCGTGATCGTCGGCGAGGTGCGCGGCGGCGAAGCCCTAGACTTGGTGAAGGTGTGGGGCACCGGCCACCCTGGCGGCATCGCCACCATCCACGCTGGTTCCGCGCTGGGCGCGCTGCTGCGCCTAGAACAGTTGATTCTCGAAGTGGCGGTGAACCCGCCGCGTGCGCTGATCGCCGAGGCGGTCAATGTCGTCATCCACATCGACGGGCGCGGCCGCAAGCGCCGCGTCAAAAGCATCGCCCGCGTCGTCGGCTTCGACGGTGTGGGCTACCGCCTGGCGGACGCGCTGGAAACACCGCTTCCCGAGCTGATGCCGGTTCCTCTCGCAGCCGATGCCGCTGCGTCTTCCCCGTCCCTTGACCAACCTGGAGAACTGCCATGACGCAGATGCACGCTCACGCTTTCCACTTTTCCGTAAATCCGCTTTCCCAGCCGTCAAGCCTCGCACGGCTGCGCAGCCTGGCCCGCCCGGCGGGGCAAGGGCTGCTGCTGGCCGCGTTGCTGCTGTTCCTGGCCGGAACGGCGCAGGCCGCCGGTTCTTCGATGCCGTGGGAAGGCCCACTGCAATCCATTCTGGAGTCGATCCAGGGGCCGGTGGCGCGCATCGTCGCGGTCATCATCATTATTTCGACGGGCCTGGCGCTGGCCTTCGGCGACACGTCGGGGGGCTTTCGCAAGCTGATCCAGATCGTCTTCGGCCTGTCCATCGCCTTTGCGGCGTCGAGCTTCTTCCTGTCGTTCTTCAGCTTCTCCGGCGGGGCGGTTGTATGAGCGGGACGGACAGCTTCGCGGCCGGCTTCGAGGTGCCGCTACATCGCTCGCTGACCGAACCGCTTTTGATGGGCGGCGCACCTCGCACCGTGGCGATTGCCAACGGCACGCTGGCCGCCGCCGTCGGGCTGGGCCTGCAACTCTGGATTCCCGGTGTCGTGCTCTGGATCGTCGGCCACTCGCTGGCCGTGTGGGGCGCGCGTGTCGATCCGCAGTTCATGCAGGTCTTCGCCCGGCACATCAAGCACAAGCCGCTGCTGGACGTGTGAGGGGGATGCCATGCTGAACCTTGCCGAATACCGCCAGCGGCCCGTGCTGCTGGCCGACTGGCTGCCCTGGGCCGGGCTGGTCGCGCCGGGTGTCGTCTTGAACAAGGACGGCAGCTTTCAGCGCACGGCGCACTTTCGCGGGCCGGATCTGGACAGCGCCACGCAGGGCGAGCTGATCGCCACCACGGCGCGGCTGAACAACGCGCTGCGCCGGCTGGGATCGGGCTGGGCGCTGTTCGTGGAAGCCGAGCGCCAACCGGCGGCGGACTATCCGCATTCCGACTTCCCCGAACCGCTGTCGTGGCTGGTGGACGAGGAGCGCCGCGCCGCCTTCGAGGGTGAGGCCGAGGACGAAACGCTCCGGGGGAGCGTTTCGCGGCCGAACGGCCACCACTTCGAGAGCGCCTATCACCTGACGCTGGCCTATCTGCCGCCCGAGGAATCCCGCGCCCGTGCGGCCAAGCTGCTCTACGAGCACGCACCGGGCGATGGCGTGGACTGGCGCGGCCGGCTCGATGCCTTCGTGGCGGAAACCGATCGCGTGTTCGACCTGCTTGATGGCGTGATGCCGGAAATCGGGTGGCTCGATGACGCGCAGACGCTGACCTACCTGCACGCCACGGTGTCCACGCGGCGCTACCGGCTGGCGGTGCCCGAGGTGCCTTTCCACCTTGACGCGCTGTTGGCCGATTCCGCGCTGGTCGGCGGCCTCGCGCCCATGCTGGGCGACCAGCATCTGCGCGTGGTGTCGGTACGAGGCTTTCCGACTTCGACCTGGCCGGGGATTCTGGACGACCTCAACCGGCTGGGCATTGCCTATCGCTGGTCAACCCGGTTCCTCTGCCTCGACAAAGCCGAGGCGGAAAAGGAGCTGGGCCGCCTGCGCCGCCAATGGTTCGCCAAACGGAAGAACGTCATCGCGCTGCTGCGCGAAACGATCTTCCAGCAAGAATCGCCGCTGGTGGACACGGATGCCAGCAGCAAGGCAGCCGACGCGGACGCGGCCTTGCAAGAGTTGGGCAGCGATCAAGTCGCCTTCGGCTACCTGACGGCCACCGTCACCGTGATGGACACGGATGCCGCTGCGGCCGACGAAAAGCTGCGCAGGGTGGAGCGCGTCATTCAGGGCCGGGGCTTCGTCACCATCCCCGAAACGCTCAACGCAGTCGATGCGTGGCTGTCGTCCATTCCCGGCAACGCCTACGCCAACGTGCGCCAGCCCATCGTCTCGACGCTGAACCTGGCGCACATGATGCCGGTGTCCGCCGTGTGGGCCGGGCCGGAGAAGAACGCCCACCTCGACGGCCCACCGTTGATCGTCACGCGCACCGATGGCGCGACGCCGTTCCGGCTGGTGACGCATATCGGCGACGTGGGGCACACGCTGGTCGCCGGGCCGACCGGCATGGGCAAATCCGTTTTGCTGGCGATGCTGGCCTTGCAGTTCCGTCGCTACTTCGGTTCGCGCATCTTCGCCTTCGACATGGGGCGATCCATGCGAGCGACGGTGCTGGGCCTGGGGGGCGAACACTACGACCTCGGGGCCGATGGCAGTATCGCTTTTCAGCCGCTCGCCCGCATCGACGGCGAGGCCTACCGCACCTGGGCGGCCGAATGGATCGAAGGCCGCCTGCTGCATGAAGGCGTAACCGTCGGCCCCGACGAGAAAGCCGCCATCTGGTCGGCGCTGGGAAGTCTTGCCGGTGCGCCAATGGAACAGCGCACGATGACCGGGCTTTCGGTGCTGCTGCAATCGAACGCGCTACGCCAAGCCCTGTCGCCCTATGTGCTCGGCGGCGCGCACGGCAAGCTGCTGGACGCCGACCGTGACCGGCTCGGCAGCGGCGACGTGCAGGGCTTCGAGATGGAAGAACTGATGCACAGCCCCGCCGCCGTGCAAGCGGTGCTGCGCTACCTGTTCGCCCGCTTCGATGCGCGTTTCGACGGTGCACCCACGCTGCTGATTCTCGATGAGGAGTGGCTGTTCCTGGATGAGCCGTCTTTCGCGGCCCGCATCCGGCAATGGCTCAAGACGCTGCGCAAGAAAAACGTGTCGGTCATCTTCGCCACGCAGTCGCTGGCCGACATCAAGGATTCGACCATCGCGCCAGCCATCATCGAAAGCTGCGCCAGCCGGATTTTCTTGCCCAACCCGCAGGCCACCGAGCCGCAGATTCGCACGATCTACGAGGGCTTCGGCCTCAACAGCCGGCAAATCGAAATCGTCGCCACCGCGCAGCCCAAGCGCGACTACTACTACCAATCGTGCCTGGGCAATCGCCTGTTCGACCTCGACCTGGGGCCGGCCGCACTCGCGTTCGCGGGCGCATCCACACCGCAAGACCAACGCGACATCGACCGCGTGCTGATGCAGGCCGGCGCTCCCGGCTTCGCCGGTGCGTGGCTGCGCCATCGCGGCCTTGATTGGGCCGCCGACCTGCTGCCGTCCTCGCCGGCGGCGGCTTCCTTCCTTTCCCAACCACGACAGGAGAACCTGACATGAAGACCCGTGTGCTTTCCGTAACGCTGGCCGCCGCGCTATCGGTGTCGCTGCTGGCCGTGCAGCCCGCATCGGCGCTGACGGTGTTCGACCCGTCCAACTTCGTGCAGAACACGCTGACCGCCGTGCGCACGCTGGAGCAGATCAATAACCAAATTCGGCAACTCCAGAACGAAGCGCAGATGCTGATGAACCAGGCGCGCAACCTGACGAAGCTGGATTTCAACATCGTCAACCGGCTGCGCTCGACGCTCGCCACCACCGAACGCCTGATCGCCGAGGCGCAAGGGCTGGCCTACGACGTGCAGAACATGGATCGGGAGTTCGCACGTCTGTATCCCGAACAGTACGCCGCCACCGTCAGCGGCGACCGCATGGCGCAGGACGCCCGCGAACGCTGGAAGAACATCCTGAACGGCCTGCACACCGCGATGCGGATGCAGGCGCAGGTGTCGCAGAACCTGGCGCAGGACGAAAGCGCGCTGGCCGACCTTGTGAGCCAGAGCCAGTCGGCCACAGGTGCCTTGCAGGCCATGCAGGCGACGAACCAGCTTCTCGCCTTGCAGGCCAAACAGTTCATCCAGGCCCAGCAGCTCCAGATCACCCAAGACCGGGCGGCCTCGCTGGAACTGGCGCGGCAGGCGGCAGCGACCGAGCGCGCCCGCGAAGTGCGGCGGCGCTTCCTCGGCACCGGCACGCCGTACACGCCGCAGTCCGTCAATTTCTACAACAACTGACAGGAGGCGGCCATGCGATGCGTTCCCGTTCTGGTGGTTTCGCTGCTGGCCGAAGACCGGGCCGCGACCTTGGCCGCCGATCCCGTGCGGCTCAAGGCGCTGCGCACCCGATGCGCAGCCGACCGGCAAGCCGCAGGCGAAGACACCTGCCGCGCCGCCGCCGATGCCTTCCGGCAGCGCTTCTTCGCTGGCCAGGCCGGGCCGGACGAGTACGGCTCGCTGGCCGAACTGCCGCCGATCCCGGCGAGCTTCGACACACCCGACGACGACGCGCCGGAAGGCGATGCGTCGCTCGCCGCTACGGAGGACACGCCATGAATGACGTGACCATCATCGACAAATTCCTCGATACCTTTTCGCGCTACATCGACTCGGGTTTCGGGCTGCTGCATGGCGAAGTGGCGTTTCTCACTGCCACGCTCATCGTCATCGACATGACCATCGCCGGCCTGTATTGGGCCATGAGCCATGCCACCGGCCAAGGCGAGGACGTGATCGCCAAGCTGCTGCGCAAGGTGCTCTACGTCGGTGCCTTCGCCTACATCATCAACAACTTCAACTGGCTGGCCGGCATCGTCTTCCGGTCGTTCGCCGGCCTCGGTCTGATGGCCGGCGGTTCGACCCTGACGATGGAAACCTTCCTGAAGCCGGGCCGCCTGGCGAAGACCGGCATCGACGCGGCCGCGCCGATCCTCGACCAGATCGGCGACATGGCCGGCTTCCCCGAAGTGTTCGTGAACCTCGACCCCATCGTGGTGCTGTTCATCGCCTGGCTGGTGGTGATCCTCTGCTTCTTCGTGCTCGCGGTACAGCTCTTCATCACGCTGATCGAGTTCAAGCTGACCACGCTCGCCGGCTTCGTCTTGATTCCGTTCGCGCTGTGGAACAAGACTTCGTTCCTCGCCGAGAAGGTGCTGGGCAACGTGGTGTCGTCGGGCATCAAAGTCCTGGTGCTGGCCGTCATCGTCGGCATCGGCTCGGGCCTGTTCGCGGAGTTCCAGGTGCATCCCGACGAGCCTTCCATCGACCACGCGCTGGTCGTGATGCTGGCCTCGCTCGCCTTGCTTGCACTCGGCATCTACGGGCCGGGCATCGCCACTGGCCTGGTGTCCGGTGCGCCGCAGCTTGGGGCGGGCGCGATGGCGGGTGCTGCCGTCGGCGCAGTTGGTACGGGCGTTGCCATCGGTGCCGCCGCAACCGGCGTGGGCGGTGCGGTCATGGCGGGCGCACGCATGGCCCCGGCCGCCGCCAAGCTGGCCGGCAGCGGCGCACGCGCCGCCACATCAGCAGCCAGCAGCGCCAAGTCCGCATTTCAGGCCGGTTCCGCCGCTGCGGGCGGCGGGGCCAAGGGCGCGGCTGCGGGCCTCGGCAATGTCGCCAAGACCGGCGCGCAGGCGGCAGGCCGCCGCGCCGCATCGGGCGCTTCCGCTGCCGGGCAGAAGGTGGCCGGTTCCTTCCGTGCTGGCTGGAACGGAGGCGCAGCCGGTTCCGGCCCGGCCGCCACAGGCGAAGGCGCAGACAGCGCCGCCAGCGCACCGAAGCAGGAGCAGCCCGCCTGGGCCAAGCGGATGCACCGCCGCCAACAGATCACACATGCCGCGACCACCGCCGCCCACACGCTACGCGGTGGCGACGGTGGCGGCTCGGGGCAAGGCCCGAGCCTGCGCCCCGATGAATGACGCGAACCCTGACCACCAAGGAGAACCCCTATGCAATTCAAGCGACCGCAGGTGCGCTATGCCGATACGCCGCAGCCTGCCACCCCGTATCAATCCGCCGCCCAGGTCTGGGACGAGCGCATCGGCTCGGCCCGCGTCCAGGCGAAGAACTGGCGATTCATGGCCTTCGGCTGCCTCACGCTCGCGCTGCTGATGGCCGGCGGCCTGGTGTGGCGCTCCGCGCAGTCCATCGTGACGCCCTACGTCATCGAGGTGGACAAGAGCGGCCAGGTGCGCGCGGTCGGCGAAGCTGCCACGCCATACAAGCCGGCAGACGCGCAGATTGCCTACCACTTGGCGCATTTCATCACGCTGGTGCGCTCGCTGTCCGTCGATCCCATCGTGGTGCGGCAGAACTGGCTGGATGCCTACGACTACACCACCGACAAGGGCGCAGCGGTGCTCAACGACTACGCCAGCAAGAACGATCCCTTCGCCCGCATCGGCCGCGAGTCGGTGACGGTGCAGATCACCAGCGTTGTCCGCGCCAGCGACACGTCGTTCAACGTGCGCTGGACGGAACAGCGATTCGTCAACGGCGCACCCGCTGGCACCGAACGCTGGAACGCCGTGCTTTCCACTGTCCTGCAAACCCCGCGCACCGAACAGCGCCTGCGCAAGAACCCGCTGGGGATCTACGTCAACGGCCTGTCGTGGAGCCGCGAACTGGATGCTTCCGAAGGAGCCAAGCCATGAACCTGCCTTTCCGCTTTTACGCTTTGCCGTTGATCCTGCTGACCCTCGCCGGCTGCGCCTCGCAGGGCAAGCCGCCGCCGTCCATTTCGCTCGATGAGCCGGTGCAGGCACAGCCACTGCCGGAGCCGCCGAAACCGGTGGAAGTCATTACCGTTTCCGAACCGCTGGCGCTGCCGGATCAGTTGAAACCGCTGCCGGGGACCGCCGGCGCCAAGCCCGTGCCGGAGTCGGCCGACGAAACCGTGCGCGTGTCGAAAGCGAACGCCGAGGCGCGCATCGCGCCGACCCGCGAGGGCTACGTCAATGCGATTCAGGTGTGGCCCTTCACCGACGGCGCGCTCTATCAGGTCTATGCGGCCGTGGGCCGCGTGACCGTGATCGCGCTCCAGCCGGGCGAGGAACTGGTGACGGTCGCCGCTGGCGATACCGTGCGCTGGATCGTCGGCGATACGTCCAGTGGCAGCGGCGAGGCGCTGCGCGTCAATGTGCTGGTCAAGCCCATCCGCTCGGGCCTCAAAACCAATCTGGTCATTACCACCAGCCGCCGGACGTACCTGCTGGAGCTGACCTCGACCGAGAAGGCGTGGATGGCGTCGGTGTCCTGGGACTATCCGAAAGACCGGATGCTGGCCTTGCAGCGCCAGGCGCAGGCGGCCAGCGCTGCCGCGCCGGTCGATACCGGCCTGTCGCTGGAGAAGATCCGTTTCCGCTACGCGGTGTCGGGCAGCAATCCACCGTGGAAGCCGCTGCGCGCCTTCGATGATGGCGAGAAGGTCTATATCCAGTTCCCGCCGGGTATCGCCCAAGGCGAGTTGCCGCCCTTGTTCGTCATCGGCGCGCAAGGCGATAGGCAACTGGTGAACCACCGTTTCCGCTCGCCGTACTACATCGTGGATCGGCTGTTCGGCGCGGCCGAACTGCGCCTGGGTGGCGATGGTGGTGACGTGGTACGCATCGAGCGCACCGATGGCGTGGCGCGGAGGAACTGACCATGAGCCAGGACGATACTCCCGACCTTGCCGCGCCGCAGGCGGGCAAGGTAGCACCCGAAGCGGTGGCGCTGCGCGCGCAGCCGCGCCCGGTCACGCGCTTGAACCGGCGCACGCTGGCCATGCTCGCCGGCACCCTGTCGGTCGCCGTGCTCGGCGCGCTGATGTGGTCGCTGCAACCGCAGCGGCGCGGTGCCACGGAGCAGACCGAGCTTTACAACGTCGATCGCGTCTCCAAGTCGGAAGGGCTCGACGCGCTGCCGGCGGACTACTCCAAGCTGCCGCCGAAGGTGCCGGAGCTGGGGCCGCCGCTGCCTGGCGATCTTGGCCCGGCCATCGTGAAGTCGCAGCAGCCGGTGACGGCCGCCTATGCGGCCCCCGGCCATGATCCCAACGACGCGCTGCGCAAGGAAGCCGAAGCGGCAGCGGCCTCGACGGTGTTTTTCCGCTCGGGTTCGCAGAAGGCCGCGCCGGTGGCGCAGACGCAGGTAGCCGCCGCGCCGGGCTTCGCCGCCAATGCAGCGTTCGACCCGCTGGCGGCTGGCCCGGCCTCAACGGCCGCCCAGCCTGCCGATCCGACCGTGGCACAGAACCAGCAAAGCCAGAAAGAGGTGTTTCAGAAAGCCGGAACCACGGAAACCCGTAATTCCGGCAACCTGACGCTGCCGGCTTCGCCGTATCAGGTCATGGCCGAAACAGTGGTCGCAGGTGCCTTGGTGACGGGCATCAAGTCCGATCTGCCGGGCGACGTGATCGCCACGGTGACGGAGCCGGTCTATGACACGGCTACTGGGCGCTTCCTACTGATCCCGCAGGGTTCGCGCATCCTGGGCAAATACAACAGCCAGGTCAGCTACGGGCAGAGCCGCGTGCAGGTGGTGTGGAACCGGATCATCCTGCCCGACACGTCTTCGCTCACACTCGACAATCTGGCCGGCACCGATCCGGCCGGCTACGCCGGGCTGGAAGACGACGTGGACTACCACTGGGGCCGCATCGTCGCCGGCGCAGCATTGACGACACTGCTAGGCGTGGGTGCGGAACTGGCCGCACCGGAGAACCGACAGGACGGTGATCGCATCATCATCGCCGGGCGCGACAGCGCGCAGGACAGCGTGAATCAGGTCGGGCAGGAGATCACCCGACGCAATATGAACATCCAGCCGACGCTGACCGAACGGCCGGGCCTGCCGGTTCGCATCATCGTCAACCGCGACCTGGTGTTGCGGCCCTACCAGCCACTCTTTTTCACCAGAGGCACGTCCCGATGAGCAGGCCCAAGAAACTACGGCTTGGCCCTTTGCCGCGCCATGACATGACGAAACTGACCTTTGCCTGCCCGGCCAGCCTGAAAGCCGATCTCGACCGCTACGCAGCGTTGCACGCGCAGACCTACGGCGAAGCGGTCGATGCCACAGTGCTAATTCCGCACATGCTGGAAGCCTTCATGGCCGGGGATCGGGGATTCAGGAAGGGAGGCGTGGGCAAGGCCGCGCCTCCGAAGCCAAGCTGATGATGCCGGTTTCCGCTGGTGGTCATCCCTCGAACGCGCAGCCAAGGCTGCACGTTCTTCGTTCTGGAGGGCTGCGGCGTTGTGGGCTATGATGATGAAACGCGGCCGCCGTCTGCTGGCAAACGTCCCCGATGCAGCACGCTCCGGCTTTCTACCGCGACGCTCTTATGTGGCTCCTAGCCCACAACGCCGCAGCCCCGCAAAGCGGCCCGAAGTAGAGCTAAACCCGCACCCCATATAGACTTCCGGCCATCAGGCTGTTTTCACAAATGACTTGACGCCGCCAATTTTTTATGGCAGCAGGAGTGGGCAGATGCAGCGGACCTGGCAACGCGCGTGGGGATTGGTGGCGATGTGGTGCGTGTCGACAGCCGCGTGGGCGCAGCAGTCCGCCGCAGCTGTGCAATCCACACCGGCATCTGTGCAGAGCGAGAAAGTGGTGGTCTCCACCGACATCGGCGACGATATCGACGATGCGTTCGCGTTGGGGTTGCTGCTGCGTCGCCCGCAGTTGCGGGTACTGGGCATCGCATCGGCATGGGGCGACACGACGTTGCGTGTGCAGTTACTGCAGCGGTTGTTGCAGCAGGCCGGGCGCAGCGAGATCCCGCTGGCGGTGGGCGCACGTACCACCAGCAGCATTGCGTTTAGCCAGGCACGCTGGGCGGCCAAGGGACAGGTGCCGGCGGCACTGCCTGATGCGGCCGCGATGATCCTGCAGCAGGCGCGCCAGCATCCGGGCGAGGTCACCTTGCTGGTGCTGGGGCCGATGACCGATGCGGCGCTGGCGCAACAACGCGACCCGGCCGGCTTTGCCAAGCTCAAGCGTGTGGTGGCGATGGGCGGATCGGTGCGGGTGGGCTATGGCAAGTCTGCGTATCGTCCGGCCAGTGCGCCGGCGCCGGAGTACAACATCCTGGCCGACGTGCCGGCAGCGCAGCGCGTGTTCTCATCTGGTGTGCCAATCGTGTTGTTGCCGCTGGATGCCACGCAGGTCACGCTGGAAGAGCCCGAGCGCGTGGCCCTGTTCGCGCACGGTGACGGACTGACCGATGCGCTGACGCAGCTGTACTACCAGTGGCGCAACACCGACCAGCCCTGGGCCAGTGCCACGCCCACGTTGTTTGATGTAGTACCGGTGGCCTGGCTGCTACGCCCGGCGCTATGCCCGACCACGCCGCTGCATCTGGACGTGGATGCGCAAGGCTATACCCGCGAAGGTGCTGGTGCGCCCAATGTGCAGGCCTGTCTGCGCGTGGACAAGCCGGCGCTGATCGAACTGTACATGCGTTCGTTGCTGGAGTTGCCCTGATAGCGGGGAACAAATGTCGTCAATGCCCGTGCCCCGCGGCGAGTGCTTTTTTGCAGCTCTTTGTGAGCTAGTCAAGAGCCTGGTTGGTCGACAGCGCAGTGCCCTCACCGCTCGCGGGACACGCCGTGAATCCATCCTTGGAGGCTCGATGGCGGCATCCATGCCGCCAACGGTCCCGCAAGCGGCGAGGGCGGCGCGCCCAGACAGTTGGCTGGCGACCAACTGAAAGCGGCTCATTTCGACTCGGTTGGCGTGCTGTCGCGGATCGATTGTTTGGCATTCGATGGACGCGACGACAGAACGAGCGAGGGGCGATCAAAAAGGCGCTTTGAGCACTGCTCTCAGAGACACCGGCCAATCGTAATTGGTCCTTGCCCGCTCGCCGTCGCGGGACCCTGGGCGGCCTGGATGCCGCCACGGAGCTTACAGGGAGGTACTCGCTGCATGTCCTGCGATGGCGGGCGGGCAAGGGCCCTGCAGCCAAGTCATAGCCCAGCTGCCTGCGCTAGGCGGCATGACGTGGTCCGGCACTCGCTCCAGGCGCGGTTACCAAACCATGCGCTCACCGCCAGTTTGCCATCGCAACGCTCGCCAGCAGCGCACGCTTGCCGCCCATCGGCAAGCAGCCACGTCGTCGCTTTGGCGCCAGCAGCCAGATGCGCGCCGTCGCTATACTTGCGTTCTCACATCGCGAGTAGCACGAATGGACAGCCAGGGATCACTGATGATGCGGTCGGGCACACCGCGGATGTTGCTGTGGGCGGTGTTGCTGGCCGTGGCGATCGGCGCGGTGGCGTGCAAGCGCAACGAAAGCGGTCAGCTGCCCGCGGCAAGCGGCGAGGCGATCAAGGCCGACAAGCAGGCCATCACCGGTTTCGCGCTGGCGCGTGCCTATCCCGACCAGACCAGCGACGGCCTGTCGCTGGCACTGGAATTCTCGCGGCCGCTGGTCGGCACGCAGGATTTCGATGCGCTGGTGCGCTTCGAAGAAAAGGTCGGCACGGGCGACAGCAGCTGGACGCTGTCCGAGGACGGCAAGACGCTGCGCTACCCGTACGTCGAAGCGGCCAAGGACTACACCGTGCTGGTCGACGCCAACCTGCTGGCCGCCGACGGCAGCCGCCTGGGCAAGCCGCTCAAGCAAAAGGTCTACACCGGCGAACTCAAGCCGGTGGCCGGGTTCGCTTCGCAGGGCAGCGTGCTGCCGGCGCGTGAGAGCCGTGGTCTGCCGGTGGTGTCGGTGAACGTGCCGGAGGTGGATGTCGAGTTCCTGCGCGTGCGCGAAAAATCGCTGCCGGCATTCTTCCAGCAGTTCCAGCGTGGCGGGCGCCGTGGCAGTTGGGATCTGGAGAGCGAATACAGCGGTAACCAGCCGTTGTCCCAACTGGCCGACCCGGTGTACGTCAATCGCTTCATTCTTGGCGGCAAGCAGAACGAACGCGTGCTGACCTACCTGCCGACGCAGGACATCAAGGAGCTGCAGGAACCGGGTCTGTATTTCGCGGTGATGAAGCGCGCCGGCAGTTTCGAAAACGAATTCGACACAGCGTTCTTTACCGTCAGCGACATTGGCCTGCATACGCGCGCCTACAAGGACAAGTTGTTCGTCCACACCGCCTCGTTGCAGAGCGGCGAGCCGATCAAGAACGTGGAGCTACGCATCCTCGACGCCAAGGGCGAGTTGTTCCTGAGAGGTGCAACCGATGGCAACGGCAATGCGCTGCTCAACTACACGCTCGACGCCGGCCATGTGCTGACCGCACGCAGCAAGACCGACATTTCGCTGCTGCCGTTCAACCAGCCGGCATTGGATCTGAGCGAGTTCGCCGTGGCCGGCCGCCAGGGCGCGTGGTTCGATGTGTTCGCCTGGGCCGGTCGCGATCTGTACCGCCCCGGCGAAACCATGCGGGTCTCGGCGATCCTGCGCGACAACGACGGCAAGCCCACCAAGCCGCAGCCGGTGTTTTTGCGCCTGAAGCAGCCGGACGGCAAGACCTTCCGCGAGACCAAGCTGTTGCCGGGCGAGCAGGGCTATTTCGAATTTGCCCAGCAGATTCCGGCCGATGCGCCGACCGGCCGCTGGCAGGTGGAATTCCGCACCGATCCGGCCAGCAAGGACGCCGTGCAGGGCATGACCGTGCGCGTGGAAGAGTTCCTGCCCGAGCGCATGAAGCTGGACCTGGACAGCACGCAACAGATCTTGAGCGCCGGCCAGCCGTTCAAGCTGGTGGCCAATGCCGCGTATCTGTACGGCGCGCCGGCCGCTGGCAACCGTTTCACCGCCAAGCTGGCAGTCAGCGTCGAGCAGCATCCGCTCGAAGCGCTGCCCGGCTGGTTCTTCGGCGACCCCACGCTGGAGCTGCCGCGCGAAGCCAAGGACGTGATCGACACCGAGTTCGGTGACGACGGCATCCTGCGCGAAGACATCGCATTGCCGGACGAGGCCAAGCCGATCAGCACGATTGCCGCGGTCGTCTCCGGCAGCGTGTACGAAACTGGCGGGCGCACGGTCACCCGCACCCTCAAGCGCGTGCTGTGGCCGGCCAAGGCCCTGGTCGGCGTGCGGCCATTGTTCGACGACGAAGACGGCGCCGATGCCAATGGGACGGCGCGCTTCGAAGTGACCCGCGTGGATGCCGATGGCAAGCCGCAGCCGGCCAAGGGCCTGAAGGTCACGTTGGTGCGCGAGCTGCGCGACTACCACTGGAACTACACCGACAACCACTGGGATTACGACTTCACCCGTCGCTTCGAAAACAAGGACACGCGCACGCTCGATGTGGGCAGCGTCAATGCCAAGATCGATTTTCCGGTGGAATGGGGCGAGTACCGCCTGGACGTCTTCGACCCGGCGAGCGGGCTGACCACGCGTTACCCGTTCCGCGCCGGCTGGAGCTGGAACGATGAAAACCGTGGCCTGGATGCGCGCCCGGACAAGGTCAAGCTGGCGCTGGACAAGACCGGCTACCGCGCCGGCGATACGCTCAAGGTCACGCTGACCCCGCCGCATGCCGGCAAGGGGGTGCTGCTGGTGGAAAGCGACAAGCTGCTGTACGTGCAGGACATCGACGTCAAGCCGGGCAGCAGCTTCGAGATTCCGGTGACCGAGGCGTGGGAGCGCCACGATGTGTATGTCACCGCACTGGTCTTCCGCGGCGGCAGTGCGCCCAGCAAGATCACTCCGGCACGTGCGGTGGGCGTGGCCTATGTGCCGATGGACCGCAAGGCGCGGCGGGTGGCGGTGGGCTTGTCCGCACCCAAGCAGATGCGCCCCGAGCAGCCCCTGCCGGTGACGGTGAGCGTGCCCGAGTTGGCAGGCAAGGCCGCGCACGTGACCATTTCGGCAGTGGATGTGGGCATCCTCAACATCACCCGTTTCCCGGTGCCCGATGCCAACGCGCAGTTCTTCGCGCAGCGTCGTCTGGGGACCGATGCGTACGACATCTATGGGCGGGTGATCGAGAGTTTCGAAGGCGCCAGCGGCAAGCTCAAGTTCGGTGGCGACATGGCGCTGGAAGCCCTGCCGCAGGCCAAGCGCCCGACCGCGCGCGTGCAGACCGTTGACCTGTTTTCCGGCTCGGTGAAACTCGACGCCCGCGGCAACGCGCGCGTGCAACTGCCGGTGCCGGATTTCAACGGCACCTTGCGGGTGTCGGCGCTGGTGTACTCGGACACGCGTTACGGCAATCGCGACATGGAAACCGTCGTGCGTGCGCCGATCCTGGCCGAAGCCAGCATGCCACGCGTGATGGCCCCGGGCGACCGCAGTACGGTGACGCTGGACGTGCAGAATTTCACCGGCAAGCCGGGCGAGTTCAACGTGCGTGTGGAGGGCATTGGCCCGCTCGCCCTCGGCGAAGCGTCGCGCAGCGTCAAGCTCGGCGTGGACGCCAAGCAGACGCTGAGCTTCCCGCTGAGCGCCACCGAAGGCTATAGCGTGGCCAAGGTGCGCGTGCGCGTGGACGGCAACGGATTCAAGGCCGACCGCAGCTACGAGTTGCCGGTGCGCGCCGGCTGGCCGCAGGTGTTGCGTGCGCAGACCCGCGTGCTCGATCCGCTGGCGCCGATCACCCTGGACAGCGGATTTGCCGATGGCCTGATGGCCGGCTCGGTGACCGCACGCATGGTGGTCAGCGCGTTGCCGCCCATTCCGTTCGCCAGCGCATTGCAGGGCGCGTTGGAGTATCCGTATGGTTGCGCCGAGCAGACCACCAGCAAGGGTTATGCAGCGCTGCTGCTCGACGATGCCACCGCCAGGGCGCTCGGCACCAAGGGGCTGGAGCCGGCCAAGCGCCGCGAGCGCATGGAAGGTGCGTTCGGGCGTCTGGCGTCGATGCAGATCGCCAGCGGGCATTTTTCGATGTGGGGCGACGATGGCTACGTCAACCCAGGGCTCACGCCTTATATCGCCGAGTTCCTGCTCGATGCCAAGGACGCCGGTTTTGCGGTGCCCGACAACGTGTTGCAAAAGGCGCTCAACCGCCTGAGCGAAGATCTGTTGTCCGGTGGCAACGAGTTCTACGGGCAGGACCGTCGCGACAACCTGAAGTTCGCCAATCAGGCCTGGTCCGGGTACATACTGGCACGCGTCAACCGTGCGCCGCTGGGCACGCTGCGCGCGCTGTACGACAATCAGCGCGACAAGGCACTGACGGGCCTGTCGTTGGTCCATCTGGGCATCGCCTTGTCGCTGCAGGGCGATACCAAGCGTGGCGAAGCGGCGATCAAGGCCGGGTTTGCCAAGGACAGCAGCGAGCGTCCGCCGTACTTCGGCGATTACGGCAGCGCGATCCGGGACGATGCCTTGATGATGGCGTTGCTGCACGAACGCGGTTTGTCCAAGCCCGAGTACGACACCCGCGCGGTGGCCCTGGGCCGCGCCCTGGATGCGCGTCGCGCTACCGGCTGGCTATGGCTGAGCACGCAGGAGCAAGTGGCGCTTGCGCGGTTGGGCAAGGCCTTGATGGTCGGGCAGGGCAAGCAGGTGTCCGGTACCTTGACGGTGGGCGACCAGGTGCAGCAGATCGCACCCGCACGTGTGTTCGGGCGTAGCTTCGACAGTGCCGCCCTGGCGCGCGGTGTGCAGTTCGCACCACAAGGCGAGGCGCCGATGTACGCCAGCCTGGAAGTGGCCGGCATTCCGCGCAGCGCACCGGAACCGGACACGCGCAATCTCAGCGTGGAGCGCAGCTGGTACACCACCGACGGCAAGCCGTGGACCCCGCGCCCACTCAAGGAAGGCGAAGCGTTGATCGTGCGCGTCAGCATCACTGCCAACAGCAGCATGCCCGACGCCTTGCTCACCGACCTGTTGCCGGCCGGCCTGGAGATCGAGAATTTCAATCTCGGCGATGCCAAGCAATGGGCCGATGTAGTGGTGGACGGCATCGGCATCAGCGAGCGGTCCAGCGCCGCCGACGTCAAGCACGAAGAGTTCCGCGACGACCGCTATGTGGCCGCGCTGGCGCTGTCGTCTGGCAGCAAGGCGCAGGTGTATTACCTGGTGCGTGCCGTCACCCCGGGGACCTACACGGTGCCGCCATCCCTGGTGGAAGACATGTACCGCCCCGAGCTGCGCGGAGTGGGCCGCAGCACGCCAGCCACGATGACGGTGGTGCAGCCTTAGGAGATCAATGCAGGAGCGCGCGCGCTTGCGCGCGATGAGGCGTTACGGGAGGAGTCCCGTCGCGCGCAAGCGCGCTCCTGCGCCGTCCCAGCTTCGTATGCCGCGCCATCGCTGCGCATTGTCTTTTCGCTGCGACGCAGGCGACACGCGAAGGTCATTTTTACGCTCTACGGTGGCGTGCTTTCTCATCGGCGCGGCGTCAGTGCTGCGCAACTCACGGGATTCCATGCAGCGCTTCGATCCGTACCGTATGCACCTGTCCGTTCTTGCCGTGGCCATTGCCGCATGCTCGCCTGCAGTGCAGGCGCAAACCGTCGGCGTGTCATCCGACGCCGTGGGTCTTGCGTCACCAATACGCCCGGACACGGCGTCATCCAATGAGGGGCAGCGTCCCACAGAGACGGCGTCGGTGGCAGAGCATCCCTCGGACACCGCCTCCACAACCTCGCGCAACGATGCAGCCGGCCGCGAGGCGCCCGCCGCGGCCGGGCCTGAAAGCGGCGTCAAGACCCTTGATGCCATGCAGGTCACCGGCGTGCGCCGCGCCAACGCGGCTGCGGTGGAAAGCAAGCGTGCGGCGACCAATATCACCGATGTGATCAGCGCCACCGACGTGCGTGCCTTGCCCGACAGCACCATCGTCGAGGCATTGCGGCGCGTGCCTGGCTTGTCCGTCTTGCCTGCCACCGATAACGAGCATCCGCGCGATGAAGCAGCCACGCCGGTATTGCGTGGCCTGGGGCCCTCGTACAACAACGTCACCATCGACGGGCTCACCATCGCCTCGCCCGGCACACCGAACGGCACGCTCGGTTCGATCACGCGCGGCGTGCGCCTGGACCTGTTGCCGGCCTCGATGGTCAGCGAATTGCAGGTGGTCAAGACCTTCACCCCCGACCTGGATCCCAACGCCACCGGCGGTGCGATCAACCTGAAAACCCGCAGCGCGTTCGAAAATGGCGGTAAACCGTTCTTCAGCGCCGAAGCCGCACTCGGCCACGCCAACGATGTCGGCAAGCCGCGCGATCAGGACGATCCGGGCTATCGCGTCAACGCCACCGGTAGCCGCACCTTCGGTAGCGAGCAGCAGTACGGTGTCACCGTGTCTGCCAACTATCAAACGCTGAGCAGCTACACCGAAACCCATATGACCACCGACACGGTGCACTACGGGTTCTACGACAACAGCGGTGTCTTGCAGACCGGCGACAGTCTCGGCAATGGCTGGGCGGTACCGCAGCAGGATAAATACTGGTACGTGCAGGATCAGCGCGACCGTTATGGCCTCACCGGCAAGTTCGAGATGCGGCCCAGCGCGGCGCTCGAAGCCTACGCGATGGCCGGCTACTACTATTTCAAGGACGACATGGAGCGCAACGAGGTCATCATCGATCCGCGCAACCGTGGTCGGGTCTTCAATCAGACCGCAACGTCCGGCAGTTATCCCGGCGGCGACATCGAGGTGGGCTATTCAAACCAGATCGTCACCACGCGTACCAAGGTTGCGCAGCTGGGAACGATCTGGCGGCCCACCGATCGCCAACAGTTTTCCGCGCGCGGTGCGTGGTCGGATGCGACCTACGACGAGCCGATTCGCATGATCAAGTACGCCACCGGCATCACGCGCCCGGCACCGGTGCCGGTGGGCCAGACCGGCAGTGGCGTGACCGTCAATGCCACGCCCAACTATGCGTTCAATTACGACACCTCCGGCTTCGATCAACGGTTCGGCGTGTCGCCGCAGGCATACAACAATCTCGACAATTATAGCCTGTCGTACTGGCGCCCAGACTATAAGCGCACCGCGTCCGATCGCATCCTGACCGGTCGGCTCGATTACGGTTTCAACCAAGGCGAAAGCGATCAGGGCATCGGTTTTGCGGCAGGCGTGTCGTATACCACCGACAAGCCGTCCTACGAGATCTATCGCGTCGAGTATCAGCCCAATACGACGGCGCCGGCGTTCGGCCTGGCCGACGTGGTGGGCACCGGTAGGGCGCCGATGCGCTATGCCGGTTTGAACCTGCTGAGCATCGATCCGGACAAGGCCAATCGCGTGCTGGCGGCCACGCCATTGAGCGCGTTCAACAGCACCGACCAGCAAGCCTTCAGCAATCAGGATAATTTCACGCATACCGAAAAGACCTTCGGCAGCTATGGCTTGATCAGCTATCGCAGCGATCGTTTGAATGTGCAGGCCGGTGTGCATTTCGACAGCACCAAGCTCGACACGGTGGGCCGCCAGCGGCAGCTGGATGCGGCAACCAATCATTACGTGTACGTCGATAACCCGACCAGTGCGGACTACGACTATCTGCTGCCGTCGGCGGTGATGACCTATCACCTGACCGATGCGCTGGATCTGCGTGCCGGTGCAAGCCGCACGTTGGGCCGCCCGCCGTACGATGCCTATGCGGCGCGTACCTCCATCGGCTTCGTCAATACGACAGACGCCGGCAACCCGAACGCGCAGGGCGTCACCGTCACCATCGGCAACCCCGACATCAAGCCGCGTGTGTCCAACAACCTGGATCTATCGCTGGAATGGCGCCTTCCCGGCGATTTCGATGCGTTTGCGTCGGCTGCCGTCTTCGACAAACATATCCAGGACGAGATTTTTACGCTCTCGCGCACCGACAGCTTCACCTTCGACGGCACCACGTATGCGAATGCGTTAATCAGCACACCGGCCAATGCCGCCAAGGCGCGTATCCGCGGCGTGGAGTTCAACGGCATCGTCAACACATTGGGGCCGATCGCGCCGTGGTTGAGTGGCGTCGGTTTCAGCGCAAACCTCGCATTGCTGGATGGCAGTCTGGACGTGCCTTACAGCGTCGGCAGCGGCAGCAGCCTGACCCAGCGCGAGCGCAAGCTCGACAATCTGGTGGGTCAGCCCGATTACACCGCCAACGCAACGCTGTTCTACAACGCCGGCGGGCTGGAACTGCGTGCGGCCTACAACCGGCAAGGCAAGGCGCTGCGTTCCATCGTCAGCAACATCGATTGGCAGGACCTGTATTGGTCGCCGCGTTCGCAACTGGATTTCACCGCCACCTATGCGGTGAGCAAGCAGTTGAGCGTGATCGGCCAGGTCAGCAATATCACCCATAGCCGCATCACCAGCGTGACCGGCCCCGGGCAGAATCTGCTCAAGGACAGTTATTCGGCGCCCACCACCTATTGGGTGGGTCTGCGGTTCACGCCGACGCTGTGAGCGCGGCCCGGGCAACGGGTGGGCAATGCGTACCAGCCTGAGATCGATGCCTGCCGTTTACCCGCTTGATTTCACCAGCGCGTGTGAAGCGCGGCAACGCCCGTCTGCCGCGCTACCGTATTGCACACATCTGATTGGAGCCGTTCGATGACATCACGCCCTATTGCCGTCCTCGCCGTCGTGCTGTGCGCGGTTGTGGCCACTGCGGCGAGCGCCGCACCGACAGGCGTGGCCGCGATCCAGGCGCGCCTGACCAATCCGCAGGGCGGCATCGTGGTGGTGGCGCACCGCGGGTGTCATGCTGCCGCGCCACAGCACGGCTTCATCGAGACCGCGCCGGAAAACTCGCTGGCGGCGTTGGAGCGCTGCATCGCCATCGGCGCCGATGTGATGGAAACCGATGTGCGGCGTGCCGCCGATGGCAGTCTGGTGATGCTGCATGACGCCACCGTGGACCGCACCACCGATGGCACCGGCAAGCTGTCCGAGTTGACCCTGGCCGATCTGCAGACACTGCGCCTGCGCAGCGACGAAGGCGGTGCACAGGCACCGCTGACCGACCAGCGCGTGGTCACGCTCGAGCAGATGCTGGCCAAGGCCAAGGGGCACATCCTGCTCAACCTGGATGTCAAGGACGCGATCTACGTGCAGGTGATCGACGCAGTCGCACGCGCCGGCATGCAGCATCAGGTGATCGTCAAGGCCGAAGCCGGCATCTTCACCGCACCACTGGCTGCGATGCCGCCGTTCGATACGGTGTACTTCTTCCCGATCCTGATCAACGCGCATGGCAAGGCCGATCTTGCCGCCATTGCAACGGCACAGACGCGCAATGCACGCCCGATGGCATTCGAGTTGCCGAAGATGACCGCCGCGCAATTGCCGGCACTGGCAGCGGTGAGCAAGGCGCATAACGTGCGGCTGATGGTCAATTCGTTGTGGGACGGCTTCATTGCCGGCTATGGCGGCGATGCGGACGCCGAGCGCGATCCCGACAAGGTCTGGGGCCGGATGTACCGCGACGGTGTGTCGATCATCCAGACCGATGCGCCGGAAGCCTTGCTGCGCTATCGCGCCACGTTGGAAAAGCGCTGAGCGGAAGCGACCAGGCCGCCGTCCCAAGCGGTGGCAACGAGGTCTAGCACGGCGCGCCGTGCACCAAACAACTTAACGGACGAGGTGTCACGTCTAAGGAAGGTCTGAACAACGAGACCTGACAGGGCGGAAGGTGGCGTCGTTCCGAAGAGTGGCTTTTGGAACTTCGGAATTTCGCCATTTCTGGCGC
>NZ_JAGHWR010000065.1:0-29392 GCF_017746155.1 Xanthomonas sp. D-36-1 | reverse complement strand
GCCGGCGATGGGGAGCGTGCGTCTGTGAACCGGGAAATTCCCGCGGAAAGCGCCAGAAATGGCGAAATTCCGAAGTTCCAAAAGCCACTCTTCGGAACGACGCCACCTTCCGCCCTGTCAGGTCTCGTTGTTCAGACCTTCCCTAAGGTGCTGAAACGGTGAGGGGCTGCTCCCACCAATCCTCGACGCTGCCGTCGTGGCCATGCAGGCGCAGGCCCAACCAGTGCGTGCCGGGCGGCAAGGCGTGGGTGTCGAGCGTTGCAGTGAAGCCGACGTTGGGATGCTGCGGGTCGGTGGAGATTTTCCAGTACGGGCGCACATCCAGCGGCGTGCCGTACCTAGCTTGCGCGACCGGGCGACCATCCAGCAGCAGCTCGACATTCGCGAGCCCAACGCCATCCTTGAAGGCCCAGCCATGCACTTGAAGCGTGCCGGACACGGCGACATCCGGCAGCGGCGCATCGATCCACGCCATCGCCGGGGTCACGCACGGCCCGGGCTGGCGTTGCGCCGGCAGCGCGAACAGCAGAAAGCGCTGATAGCCGTGATCGGTGGAGACCACAGTCGGCGGCGGCAGCGGGCCGATCATGTCGCAGATGGCGTGGTAACGCGCGAGCAGCTCGCGATAACGCTGATCGCTGGGCGAGAGCACCAGCAGCCGCGGCCCGCCACGCGTACCGTCGCTGAGCAACCCCCACTGCTGCAACTGCGCGCTGCGCCCGTGCTTGTCGTTCAACGCGGCACGCAGCACCTCGATCTTGGCATCGTGCAACTGGAAGCCGAGCTCGGCGCCAACCTTGAAGTTCTCCGCCAGCACGCGCGTGCCCGGCGGCATCTGCGCCAGCCGCGATTTGACCGCAGCCGCCAGATCGTTCCAGCCGGCGAAGTTGCGCGGGTAGTATTTTTCGCCAGCGGCTCGCGCGCGGATCGACGGCACCGACACCGCCAGGTAGTAGCCGTATGCGCCGAGCATGCCCAGCAGTGCGATCAACCACGCCGTGCGGCGTAGCCGATGCGGCCAGCGCATCAGGATCACCGGCACCGCCACCAGCAGCGCCAGATAGCCGGGCAACGGCCAGTGGAAGCTGATCCGCTCGGCATCGCTGAAGAAGCCCAGCACGAAGATTGCCACGGTCGAAATGCCGCCGAGCAAACCGAAATAGCGCCATTGCGCACGTGAGCCGCCGCCGCTGCGGGTGCCGGCCAGACCGACCTTGACCATCGCCCAGGCCAACAGCGGCGTCACCGCCACTGCCTGGATCAGCACAAACCACAGCCCGCCGATCTGGAACCGCCACGGATGCCGGTCGACCAATTGAAAGCGCAACCCGGCATCGTCGTGGTCGGTATTCCAGAACAGCAGCGGCAGCCAGCTCACCGCGCCGACGGTCAGCGCCATCCAGATCCGCGGGTCGCGCATCACCGCACGCCCCTGCGGGATGCACAGCAATGCGATGCAGCCCACCCCGATCACCCCGACAAAGCGGTAGTGACTGAGCGCACCGATGACCAGGCCGATGGCGAGCTCCAGCGCGCTGGTGGCATCGACCTCGCGCAACAAGCGCGCGCCGGCATCCATGCACAGCACCGCCGCCAATGCCATCGGCACATCCGGCACGGCCAGAATGCCCAGCGTGGCCGACAGCGGCATCAGCAAGGTCAGGCTGCCGGCCTGCCAGCCCAGCGTGGAGCCGAACCAGCGCGTGGCGATATGCGCGATCAACCAGGGAATCAGCGCGGAAATGGCCAGAAACGGCAGCCGCAACGCCAGCAGATGATGTCCGCCCAGCTCCACGCCTAGCCGCGCCAGCCAGGCGGTCATGCCCGGCAGATCCGAATACGCCGCAGCCAGATGCTGGCCTTCCTGCCAGTAGAAGGCCTCGTCAACGAATAGCGGCAAGCGTGCGGCGATCAAGAGCTTGACGGCTGTCGCCAGTGTCCACAGGATCACGAAGGTGCGATGTGCGCGTTGGTCCCCCTGCATTGCCCTGTGCACTCTTCTTTTCACCTACGGAATTGTGATGTCGACACCGCTGCGTTCCACGGAAATGCTAACCGATGCGCTGCGCCAATCGCTGCGGCGCGCGCAAGACCAGGTCAATTCGCTGCTGCTGGGCAAGGCGCAGGAAGTGCGGCTGGCGTTCGTGGCACTGCTGTCCGGAGGACATTTATTGATCGAGGACCTGCCCGGCCTGGGCAAGACCACCCTCGCCCATGCGATGGCCTCCAGCCTGGGGCTTGGCTTCCAGCGCGTGCAGTTCACCTCCGACCTGCTGCCGGCCGATGTGCTGGGCGTGTCCGTCTACGACGCCGCCTCGCGGCAGTTCCAGTTCCATCCCGGCCCGGTGTTCACCAACGTGCTGCTGGCCGACGAAATCAACCGGGCTCCGCCGCGCACGCAGAGCTCGCTGCTGGAAGCGATGGCCGAGCAGCAGGTGACGCTGGATGGCGTGACGCATGCATTGCCGGAGCCGTTCTTCGTGATTGCCACGCAGAACCCGGTCGATCTGTCGGGCACCTTCCCGCTGCCCGACTCGCAGCTGGACCGCTTTCTGCTGCGGCTGAGCCTGGGCTACCCCAGCGCCGATGCCGAGCGTGCGCTGCTGTCGGGCACGGATCGGCGCGAGCTGATCGCCCAGGCCGCCCCGCAATTGAGCGACGCCGACGTGGTCGCGCTGCGCGGGGTGGTCAACCAAGTCCATACCAGCGATGCGCTGATCAGCTATGTGCAGGCCTTGTTGCTGCGTAGCCGCCAGCATGCCGGGGTGCGCGTGGGCCTGTCGCCACGCGCCGGGATCGCCTTGCTGCGCGCGGCCAAGGCCTACGCATTGCTGCTCGGGCGCGAGCACGTGCTGCCCGAAGACGTGCAGGCGCTGTTTGTGGCTGTGGCCGGGCACCGGCTGGTGCCGGAAGCCGAATCTTCGTCCGGGCCGGCGCTGGCCAAGGCGCTGCTGCACAGCGTGCCGGTGGACTGACTCAGGTGCATGCGCACATGCGCGGCATCGTCCGCCGACTCAGCCTGCTGGTGCGGCCGCGGGGCGCGGAAGGCGTGCCGATCGTGCTGGATCGGCGGCGCATCTATGTGCTGCCGACTCGCTTCGGTCTGTTCGTCACGGCATTGCTGCTGGCGATGCTGCTGGGCGCACTGAACTACAACAACAATCCGGCGCTGCTGCTCGCACTGCTGCTGGCCACGGCCGGGATCGCCAGCAGCATCATGGCGCACCTGCAGCTATCGGCGCTGCGTATCGAAGCGGTATCGGCCGAACCGGTGGTCGCCGGCGAACCGCTGCGCATGCGGGTGTCGTTGGCGCGTCGCGATACCCGCGCACGCCGCGGGCTGCGCCTGGATCACCTGGACCGCAGTGGCTTCTGTGCGTTGATCGAGCACGATATGGCCGAGGTCGATCTGCTGGTGCCGACCGAGCGCCGCGGCTGGCAGGATATCGAGCGCATTCGTCTGTCCAGCACCCAGCCGCTGGGCTTGGTGCGCGCCTGGTCATGGGTCTGGCCGGAAACGCCGTTGCTGGCCTATCCCAGGCCCGAAGAACAAGGTCCGGCGCTGCCCGATGGTGCGGGCTCGCCCAACAAGACGCGCCTGCATGCACAAGGCGAAGAGCTGCACCAGCTGCGTCCGTATCGCGCTGGCGACGCCCCGCGCACGATCTCCTGGAAACACTCGGCACGGCGCGACACGCTCTTGGTGCGCGAATACGAACAGCCACTGGGAATCGACGTCACACTGGACTGGCGTGCACTCAACGCGCTGCCGTATGAGCGCCGCATTGCGCGCCTTGCCCGCTGGGTCAACCTGGCCGAACGCGACGGGCGCCGTTATCGCCTGCTGCTGCCGGGCCAGCCACCGTTAGGTCCCGCGCAAGGACCTTCGCACCACCACCTGTGCCAACGCGCCCTGGCCCTGCTTCCGCATGACTGAGCCCGCCCTCCCGATCAGCCAGGCCAGCCGCGCCTGGGTGCTGGCCACCAGTTGGCTGGCATTGACGCCGTTGCTGTTGCAGTTGCCGGGCCTGCTTGCGGCCACTGTCGCGGTGGCCGCGGTGCTGGTCGGCGTGCTGAGCTGGCGCGGCACCTTGATGGCGCCGGTGCGGCTGTTGTTGGTGATCGCAATGCTGGCGGCGGTGTACTGGCAGATCGGCATGCGCTTCGGCCGCGACACCGGCTGCGCGGTGCTGGCATCGATGCTGGCGATCAAGGCCTCCGAGCTGCGCACCCTGCGCGATGCACGCAGCCTGTTGGGTTTTGCGTTGTTCGCACCGTTTGCCGCCTTTCTGCTCGATCAGGGCCCGGCGACGATGGGCCTGGCGCTGCTGGCGGTGGTCAGCGCCTTGCTGAGCATGCAGCGGCTGGCCGACGAAGAACACCACACCGCCACGCCGGCCCTGCGCCTGCAATTGCGCGGTATCGGCAAGCTGGTCGCCATCGGCGTGCCGCTGGCCCTGGCCACGTTCTGGTTGCTGCCGCGCCTGAGTGCGCCGCTGTGGGGCGTGCCCGAACGTGCGCTATCCCGGCCTGGCCTGTCGGACAACATGTCGCCGGGCGAATGGATCGACCTGATGGCCGACGACAGCCCGGCCTTGCGCGTGCAATTCGCCGGCAAGGCGCCGCCGCCGCAACAGCGCTACTGGCGCGGCCCGGTGATGTGGGACTTCGACGGCCGCACCTGGCAGCGCGCGCGCTGGACCGGCCGCGCCCAGCCCGCTTCGGTCACCGCAGGCCCGCAAACCTACCGTTACCGCCTGGATTACGAGCCCACCGATCGCCGCCAGCTGGTGTCGCTGGATCTGCCTACCCGAGGCGTGCCCAACGCCGAGTTATCCCCGGACTACGAACTGTTCGCGCAACGGCCGTTGAGTGCACTAACCCGCTGGGACCTGCAATCGGCGCCGCCAACGCGCTTCGATACCGACCTGCCCGATCAGTTGCGCAAGCGTGCACTTGCCCTGCCGTCGGGTTTCAATCCGCGCACGCTGACGCTGGCACGGCAATGGCGTCGCGAGGCCGGCAACAATGACGATGCAGTGGTGCAGCGCGCGCTGCAGTGGATCACCCGCGAATTCGCCTACACGCTGGACACGCCGCTGCTCGGCCGCAACAGCGTCGACGAATTCCTGTTCCAGCAAAAGGCCGGTTTCTGCGAACACTTCAGCTCCTCGTTCGTGGTGCTGATGCGCGCGGCCGGCATCCCGGCGCGCGTGGTGACCGGGTACGCCGGCGGCACTTACAACCGGCTGGGCAATTACTGGGTGGTACGGCGCATGGACGCGCATGCCTGGACCGAAGTCTGGCTGGCCGGGCGTGGCTGGGTGCGCGTGGACCCCACCGCCGCAGTGGCGCCGGAACGCATCTACGACACGCTCGAAGATCGCCTGCAAGCCGGCGGCGGCAACGACTTCGCCGACCTTGGCGCATGGGCCAGCCTGGGCCAGGTCAGCGACTGGCTGCGGCGAGGCTGGAACGAGCTGGTGCTGTCCTTCGATGCCGATCGCCAGCAACGGCTGCTGCAACCCTTCGGCATCGATCGCCTGGACACCTCGCAACTGGCCGCCATCTTCGGCGTGTTCGCGGTGAGCGCGCTGGCGTGGATGGGCTGGCTGCTGGCACGTGGCGAACGTGAGCGCGACCCGTTGCTGCGCGCCTGGCACCGACTGAGCCACCGCTACCGCAAGCTCGGCCTTGCCCGTGAACCGCACGAACCGGCCAATGTGTGGGCGCAACGTGTCGCCCGCTCACACCCGAATACGCCACTGTTGGCACTCAGCCAACGTTTCGCTGCCGCGCGATACGCTGGCGCTGATTCGGACAGCGACCCTCTCTTGAAAGACTTGCTGCAGCATCGCCCGCGAACCGGAGCTTCCTCATGAGTACCCGTTTTCTTGTTCCTCTTATCGCTGTGCTCGGGCTCGCAGCCTGCGCCACCGCACCCAAGCCGCTGCAGGGCCAGTTCCCCGCGGTCAGTCCGAGCGATTCCACCGCCAGCGCCCAGGTCGGCACGTCCGTGCGCTGGGGTGGCAAGATCATCAAGACCACGCCCGGCCAGGGCCAGACCTGCTTCGAGCTGATCTCGCGCCCGCTCAATGCCAGCGGTCGCCCGGACCGTAATGCCGTGGATGCCAGCGACGGCCGTTTCCTGGCCTGCCGCTCGGGCTTCTACGATCCGGCGGTGTTCGAGCCGGGGCGCGAAGTGACCTTCATCGGCAAGATCGAAGGCTACGAAACCACCAAGATCGGCGAGTACGACTACAAGCTGCCCAAGGTCAATGCCGACGTGGTCTACCTGTGGCCGGTCGTGCGCGACGTGGAAGTCGTGCCGGCTTACCCGTATGGGCCGTGGGGCGACCCGTGGGGTCCGCGCTGGGGCGGCGGTTGGGGTTGGGGCCGCGGCTGGTGGTGATGCGCCGCTGACCCAAGCGTGACTCGCAAGAACGCCGCTCGCAGGGAGCGGCGTTCTTGTCTGTGCGCGATGATCGCTGCGTTACGCGACTTGCCTGCGACGCATGACCCAACGACCCATCACGGCGTACCGAAACGGCCCAGCGGCGCACCGGCCAGCAGATGCAGATGGATATGGAAGACCGTCTGGCCGGCATGCTCGCGGCAATTCATCACGATGCGGTAGCCGTCTTGCGCCAGCCCTTGCGCGCGCGCGTAGGCCGCCGCCGCGATTGCCAGCTTGCCAACCAGCAGCGCCTGCTCCGGCGGCACATCGTCCAGGGTCGGAAAAGCGTGCTGCTTGGGAATGAAGAGCACATGCACCGGCGCCTGCGGCGCGATGTCTTCGAAGCCCAGCACCTCGTCGTCTTCATAGACGATGGTGGCCGGAATTTCGCGACGAATGATTTTGCCGAAGATGGTGTCAGTCATGGTTTGGGATTCGGGATTCGGAATTGGTAACAGCTTACCGCGCACGCCAGCCCGCCTTTGCGAATCCCGAATCCCGCCTCCCCAATCCCGCCCTCAAAGCACCTCACTGCGGGTGCCGAAGGCGTGCGACAGGGTGCCGCGGTCCACGTACTCCAGCTCGCCACCCAGCGGCATGCCCTGGGCAAGCCGGCTCGGGCGCACCGCGTGCTGGCGGGCGAGCTGCGCCAGGTAATGGGCGGTTGCCTCGCCTTCCACGGTGGCATTGGTGGCGATGATCATTTCGGTCACTTCGCCAGCAGCCAGACGTTCACTGAGCCGATCCAGCCCCAGTTCGCGCGGGCCGATGCCATCCAGCGGCGACAGACGCCCCTGCAGGATGAAATACAGCCCGCGGTAGCCGGTGGCGTGCTCGATCGCCAGACGGTCGGCCGGCGACTCCACCACGCACAGCTGCTGCCGGTCGCGGCTGCTGCTGGCGCAGATAGTGCAAATTTCCGATTCGGTAAAGTCGCGGCACTGCACGCAATGCCCGACCTTTTCCACCGCGCTGCCCAACGCAGCGGCAAGCCGACGCCCACCCTCACGCTCGCGCTCGAGCACGTGATAGGCCATGCGTTGCGCCGATTTCTGGCCCACACCGGGCAATACCCGGAAGGCCTCGATCAGTTGTTCGAGCAGAGTGGACATTGGGTGGCCGGGATTGGAAATTCGGGATTTGGGATTCGTAACGGCAAAGGCCTTTGCGCTTAGCTAATCCCGAATCCCCACTCCCGAATCCCCTCGCTTAGAACGGCAGCTTCATGCCCGGCGGCAACTGCATGCCGGCGGTCGCCGAGCCCATGCGGTCCTTGGATTCGGCGTCGATCTTGTTGGAGGCGTCGTTGAAGGCGGCGGCGATCAGATCCTCGGCCATCTCCTGGTCGGAGAGGATGCTCGGGTCGATGCGCACCTTGCGGCACTCCTTGGCGCCGGTCAGCGTCACGCTGACCATGCCACCGCCAGCGGTGCCGGTGACTTCCAGCTTGGCCAGTTCTTCCTGGGCGCGCTGCAGGTTTTCCTGCATCTTCTGCGCCTGCTGCATCAGTTGGGCAATATTTCCACGCATGGGTCGTTACTCGTCGTAAGGGCGGATGGAATCGGGCACGATCCGCGCGCCTTGCTGCTGGATCAGCAACTGCACCGTCGGGTCGTTCATGAAGGCTGTTTCGGCCGCGCTCTGGCGCTCGCCTTTCTGGCGGTTGGCACGCTCGTGCAAGGTTTCGACATCGGCATTACCGGTTTCGATGACGATGCGCGGCGGATTTCCCAGCACCGGTGCCAGCGCCTGCGCAAGGTTGGCGATGGAGCGCTCGGAGTGGAGATATTCGAAGCCTGGCGCCAGCGCCAGCCGCAGCACGCCATCGCGATGGCCGATAAAGGCGGCGTTGGCGGCCAACTGGCGCGACGGGCCATTCAAGCCACTGCGCGTGACCAGTTCCAGCCATTGCTCGGCATCGGCGATGCGGCCGTCATCGAGCAGGGCCGTCGCGTCGGTTGCCGAGTCCGATGCGGGCGCTGCCGTTGCGGGTGGCGCAACCAGCGCTGGCTCTTCAAACGATGAGGGATCGACCAGCGCGACCGGCAATGACACGACAAGCGAAGCCGGAGCTTCCACCGCAGCGTCAGACGCAATCGCATCGGGTTGCGCGAGCTTGGCGGGCGCAGACGGCGGAGCCATCGCCGCTTCGGGCGCAAGCACGGCCATGGTGTCGTGCGCCGGCGCGGCCTGCGCCCGCACCGGTGCATCGTCCACGGCCCACGGCGGCGTGTCGTCATTACGCGCATTGGCTGCCGACGTGCGGCCGGCCGGAGGAGGCGCTTGAGAGGGAAGCACGACGACGGGAGCCGCAGCCGGAGTCGGGGTTGCCTGGGTCGCTGATGCCGGCAAGGACGCCTCCACTGCCGCAGCGGGCATCGTGGCGGTCACCGCAGCAGGCGCGGACACTACGGCGGGCGCAGCCGTCACCGGCGCTACCGCTGCCGGCGCAGCAGCCTGGCCGCCGGCAGCGGTCGAACGCGCGCCACCGCCTGCGCTGGCTCCGCGCCCGTCATCCGAGCCGCCAGCGGGCACCGCCGCTGCGGGGCGGAAGGCAAGCATGCGCAGCACTGCCATTTCGAAACCGGCGCGTGGACTGGGCGCCAGATACAGGTCGCGCCGCCCGTTGAGCGCCATCTGATACCACAGCTGCACCACTTCCGGTCGCAGCTGCGCCGCAAACGGCGTCGGGTCGATGCCGTCGCCGACAAAGGCCACCGACGGCACCAGCTGCTGCACCTGCACCCGGTGCAACGCCTCGGCCAGGGCCTCCAGCACGCCGCTCCAATCGGGCGAAAATTCGGCCAGCGCGGCCACCACCTGCAACAGGCGCGCGCCATCGCCATCGGCCAGCGACTGCAGCATCGCGCCGACCTGGGTGCGGTCCACCGTGCCGAGCATCGTGCGCACCACATCCTCGCGCAGCGCACCGCCGGCGTAGGCAATCGCCTGATCCAGCAGCGACAGGCCATCGCGCAGCGAGCCGTCGGCCGCCTTGGACAGCTGCACGATCGCCGACGGGTCCGATTCGATCTGCTCGGCGGCCAGGATGCGGGTCATCTGGCCCTGGATCTGGTCTTCGTCCAGGCGCTTGAGGTTGAACTGCAGGCAGCGCGACAGCACCGTCACCGGCAATTTTTGCGGGTCGGTGGTGGCCAGCAGGAACTTCACGTGCTCGGGCGGCTCTTCCAACGTCTTCAGCAGCGCATTGAACGCCGCCTTGGACAGCATGTGCACTTCGTCGATCAGGTAGACCTTGAACTTGCCGCGCGAGGGCATGTACTGCGCGTTCTCGATCACCTCGCGCACATCGTCCACGCCGGTGTTGGACGCGGCATCGATCTCCAACAGGTCGATGTAGCGCCCGGCGTCGATGTCCAGGCAGGCCGGGCACGTCCCGCACGGATCGGCACTGGTGCCGGTCTCGCAATTGAGCGATTTGGCGAAAATGCGCGCAATGGTGGTCTTGCCCACGCCACGGGTGCCGGTGAACAGGAACGCGTGATGCACACGCCCACTGTCGAGCGCGTTACTGAGCGCGCGGACCACGTGTTCCTGGCCTACGAGTTCGGCAAAACGCTTCGGGCGCCACTTGCGGGCGAGAACGAGATAAGACATCGGGCAACCGGCTTTGTTTGAGCCGATATTGTGCCACGCCCGGTCTCAACGACTGCGGCTGGAAGATTCAGCTTGTGATACGGGCCGGCGACCGCTAGAATTTGCGGCCCTGTTCGACCACAGTCGTGCAGGCACGGAGAGGTGTCCGAGTGGTTGAAGGAGCACGCCTGGAAAGTGTGTAAGCGTCTAAACCGCGCTTCGGGGGTTCGAATCCCCCTCTCTCCGCCAGATTACGCAAGCCCCTGTTTTTACAGGGGTCTTTGCAATCTGACAAGATCTTAAACGGGGCACAAATCGGGACACATCCCGATGAGAATTCCCCATCATTTGATTCGCTCCGCCTCTGGCCGATGGTCTTTCCGACAGAGAGTGCCCCTTGACCTCCAAGCCAGGCTTGGGAGACGGGTCATCAAGCGGACGCTTCGAACCACCGAACTGCGACAAGCGCAGATCCAAGCCATCAGGCTTGCGTCAAGCTATGCTCAGGTCTTCAACGCAGTTCGGGGACTGTCGATGGACCGGATGAGCACCAAGGATGTGGATGCGCTCGTTGAGCGCTTGACCCGTGACGAGAGTCAGAAAGATCTGACGCTCCATCGAACCCAGGCACCGGATGGGACGGTGACCGAGCAATGGCAAATCGATAATGAAGACGACGTTCGGCTCTATCGGAAGGCTCAGGGTTGGACAGCCTCTTCTGAGGTTGCCTCGATTGGCATGCTGCCACGCGAGCTGATCGAGCAACGAAAGCCGACTGTCGCTTCTGTCGATGAAATTATTACGATGGAAAAGGCTCGGGACGGATGGTTGGCGACCTTGAAGGCCACGACGCTCCCAAAGACCTACACCATTAAAAAGACGGCGATTGACTTCCTCGTCAAATTTTTGGGGCCGAAGACCAAGCTTCACACCATCAAGCGTCCTGACTTGGCCCGGTGGTATCAGCACATGCGCGATGGTGGATCATCCACCCCGACCCTTGTGAACAAGCAGTCTTATATTGGCGGCAAGGGTGGGTTCTTCGATTGGGCCATGAACTCAGGCTTTTATCCGAAGGGCGACAACATTGCATTAGGGCATGTTGCTTTTCCCGCTCGTGAAAAACGGGCCCGACGCAAGCATGGCTTCAAAGCATATGACAAGCATCAAATCCAAGCCCTCTTTGATCCGAGCAACTTTGAAAAATTGTCACCTGGTGCTCGTTGGGCATCTTTGATTGGCCTTTATACCGGAGCCCGAGCTTCGGAAGTTGGCCAACTTCTTTTAAATGATGTCTTCAAAGATGGCGACATTGTTTGCATTAAAATTAATGATGAAGGCGAATTTCAGAAGGTCAAAACGGATGTGAGTCTCAGAACTGTTCCGATCCATCCCGATTTGTTGGCGTTGGGATTTTGGGAGTGGACGGAAGAACTTCGGGCAAAAGGCCACGACCGACTTTTCCCACAAGCCAAAGCCAATGCGACAAATGGCGCGGGCAATTGGATTAGCAAGGCTTTCAGTCGTCATGTTGCGGAAGTCGGGAAGAACTGGCCTAAGGCAAAGCGTGGCTTTCATTCACTCCGGAAAACGCTGATCCAGGAGCTTCAAGGTGCGGGAGTTCCATCGGAACTTCGCGCCCAAATTGTGGGGCACGAACTTGATGATGAGCATCATGCTACTTATAGCCGTGAATTCTCTTATGTAGAAAAGCTTTATGGGCTAGGCCAACACTCGCCTGGTCTAACATGTCTGCAATACGGCATCTCGACCTCTCTACAAGACCAGAAGCTTCTAAACAAAGGAAATTTGTAGAAATGCCACTACTAAGAGGCTTGAATAAAATAATTAATCGATGGCTAGGCAGCTTTCATCAAGCCGCGCAAATTGAAAGCTTAGAATCCGAGCTTGCACTAATCCGAAATAAACTGCACGAGATAGAGCGGCTGACAAAGGATCACGCGGAAGAGATCAAAAAAATTAGTCCAATTGAAGATTATCTAGTCAAACTTTCGAGCCCTGCAATCAGGTTCGATCTGAACATATTTAGCACCATAATTTACTTTACAGCTGTAATTTGCATCATCGGCGGCTGCTTAACACTCAAGAAACCAGACGCTAAAGAAATAAATGACTATCTTGCCTACGTTTGCCCGATCATAGCGGGATTGCTAGCGGGCCTTGGACTCTATGTTCAGAAGCCGAGATTTGGGGAAGGCAATAAACGAAGAATTCTCACTGAATCCCTTTTTTACAAGGCATCAGTTTTATTTCTTTTCTTAGGACTAACCTCATACTTCGCCGTAAAAGGAATTGACTACGCCGTAATTCCTCACATCTTCGGTTTCGCGGGCACCTTAATAGCAATCTACTCTGTTATAAAAAACAACAAAAATTTGGACGAAGCACCGTCAGTAGTCGACAAAGCATTCAAACCAATTATCAGAGCCATACTGGCTTTGAATATAGTTGCCAGCCTAACTTGGGCGGCAATGATCATAGGAAATATTATTTGAAATCAGCGAAACAAGTTTGCAATGAAAAGACCAAGGATGAACACTATGAAGAAAAACGTGCCGACTACCACCACCTTTTCCCCACCAGTAAGCAACCTAAAATTCTTTATGAGATAAATAAGATCAGACATATTACCCCTTTAAAATACCACCAGCACCAAACATATCTCCAAGGCCACCCTTGTCAAGTTATTTAATATGAATCTTGGCAGGCATCCTTGCCAGCCAGCTTTCATAAAAATCACAAACTCGGCGACTTGAATTTCAATTGCCATTGCCCTGAGTCATTAGACTTAAACACTTCATTCAAATGTTCCTCCTTCGGAGTGGCCGCGACTGGCAAATCAATCTTGAAGTTTTTTTCAAGAATTTCCCTTGCCTCAATCATTGCGCTTCGTGCCTGGCCAGTTCTCCACTCTCTCAATTTCATGACTCGCTTCGAGACCATGTGCTTTGCTTTCTGAGCTTGACGTGCAGCCAATGCCGACTCAGCCGTTGGCTTCTCACCTTCAAACTCTAAGAGCTTAGCCTTTGCAGCTAGGTGATCACACTGCGCACGGTAGGGACTCACCAGCATCCGTGCGTATCGCACCATGGATCGACCCAGCTGCTCAGTGTCTTCGAACAAAAATGGCTTGGTCGCGTAGTGATCAACTCTCCGGCACATCAAAGCGTCATAGGCTTGGTTAAAGCAGTCTTCAATCTGGATGCCAGGGATGCTGTTGAGGATGTCCAATGCTTGCCGGGCCGTCTCGTGCTGAGCTTCCAACCATTGCTCAATGAGTTCTGCTTCTTGATTTAAAACCTCTGCATCTTTGCCGGTCGCTCTCGCCAAGCGAGTCACCTTGCTGGCTTGCCTAGTCAAAGGACTATATTGAGTATGGATACGATTTAAAGTTTGCTGACTTGGCTTTTGAACCGAGTTCGAGCGGTCAGAGTGTGGGAAGAACGATTGATTTCTTCTTTCTCGTAAGCGCTCCCTGAGTGCTGCTTCATGGCTATGGCTTGCTGGGACCCCATGAACATCCCTCCCCTGCTGAGCCTCTCGACGCTCCTTTAAAATTTGAGCAAAGCGCCGATCCGCTGATGTGACCTTTTCACCAAAAAACACGGCTTTTGCATGGCGCTTGGCTTGGAAGAATTCACCCCGCGAAATGCGCTTTTTCGGGGCTCTGGTGAGTGCTCTGGCTTTCTCATAATCGCCTTGCTTGAACGCATCTTGCGCTTGGGCTCTCAGTGTTCGGTGGTCCACTCGTGCTTCAACACCTGCCATGATGAGATGCGCATTGATCACTGATGCGATCTTCCCACGCAGGGCTTTCATCTCCGTTGCCCCTGCTCCCTGCCTGGCATCGAACTCAGCACAAGCCCGCGCCCCCAGACCGTTGGCGTCTACTTTCCTGGCAGAGATGAGAAGATGCACATGATGATTGCGCTGGTCCCCTCTTCGACCAGGTGAGTGAACAGCCACCAGCACAGCCGCTTGATAACGGTCGACAAGAAGCTGACCAAGATCGAGGGCAAGCGCATTGCGTTGCAGGGCATCTAGACTGTTGGGTAAGGAAACTTCGACTTCCCGCGCCACGCGAGCATTTGCTCTGGTTTCTTGTTGCTCATTAATATCCCAGAAGCTTCGAACATCGAAACACCATCTGGGCGCCCCATTGGGCGCAAGCATTTGCTGTGAGACAACGCCCGATCTTTTCCCATATTTGTGCGTCGTCTTGTGAGTTGTATCCCGCAGATTGATCCCTGCACGATAAGCAGCCGCTGCGACTGATGATTGACCTTTTCCACGACTAAACGATTTGATGCTGACATGATAAATTGCCATTAATTTCCCGGTTGAGATTGGTTGATAGTGGGAATAACAAAATGGCTAAACTTTCTTTTGTCCAGATCAAACCACTCGACCCGTTTTTGAGAGATAAATCACGGGGTTTTGGTCATTTCTAAGCAGAGCTTCTAGGCCAACTCGATGCGCAAGCAGCGGCTTTTCATCGCGAAAGCGGTGCCCACGGTTTTTGCGGAGCAAACAACCATATGTGGGCCCTTGACCTTCTCTTTTTTAGGTATTTGTCCTAGGGAATATTAGGTGTGAATTTAAAACATATTTCACAGGGCGCAGATGGGCAGCGTCCAAGATTAAATAAACATGAACAAAACCTGTACGGACCAGGTATAATGTGATCCCAATTGCCGCAATCAAACGGCAAACAAAGACCGCCAATCACAACCAGAAGGCAGCTACAAAAAAATGGAATGGCTTAAATTTTTAACAGGCGAGATCGCTGCTGGCTCTATCATTGCTTTTCTTTCGGCAGCCGTCTTTGCGTGCTGGCGCTCGGGCTCTCTCCATCCCATCAACACCCGTGTGCTGCGATTATTTATCAGCAAAGGCGACATTGAAGACGAAGTCATTCGGAAGAATTTGGCGGATCACTCCGCACTCGCTGGATTTCGAATGGCACATCAAATTCGCGTCCAAACGCTTAAAGACGCTAAGGCTCTCATCGGCTTTTCGGATTTGCACAATATTCCACTAAAACTCATTGGGCATGCCGGCTGGGCATTTGACCTCAAAAGCCATGTCATCCACCCGAAGCGAGTTCACTCTAAGTGGTGGGTGATTCTTCCATTCATCCCTCTCGCAGCATCGATTTTTCTTGCTGTCGTCTTGGGTGTGATTGCAACAAAAGATAGCTTATTGGTTAGCTTGAAAGAAACAGGGACCGATTTATATATTTCAGAAAATGAGGCAAAAACGACAGGGCTTTTTTCAATCAGGAGCGACACTTTAACTATCGAACAGTGCAAAAACACTGCCGACAAACAAGTCATCCCGCCCACATTCGACCCGAGAGATCTTAAAATCCTTTGCGAGGTATGGAGAGACCCTATCCTTAAATCACATTTAGCGAAAGAAGTGCCTAAGCAAAAACGTGCGTCACTGTTTGCCTTCCCGGTCTTGCTATGGTGCGCTTGGCTCTTCTATACCATATGCAGAGAGTTGATCTCTGCAAATAAACTGAAAGACCTTCTTGAAGAACGCCAGCTAGGCACCAGCCAGTAGAAACATAGCGGCACTTGCATTGAAGCAAATAGATGAGGAGGGCTCCCCCTCCTCATCTATACACAAGCTTTTTTATTCAATAGGTCTTGGAGATGGACGCTGATACTTTGAGAATGTCTTATAAAGCGAGGCTGCACGCTCATCGGCAACAACATTTTCAACCGTGCTCAATCCACGCCGAGCAATTTCGCCGGACGCTTTACTGTCGCCTATGATGTAAGCCAGTCGCAAGTAAGCAAGACTATCGACGAGATTTTTGTTCTCGCCATCGCTTGCATAGACATCTGACAACCCATAATAAGCATAAAGATTCCCGGCAACTGCTGCTCGCCGTAAAATATCGATGCCATTGTAAAATGGGCCATTCAGTGCAGTTTTCTTTCCATAAATGACTGTGGCTGCTTGGTTGCCCGCCTGCGACTCTGCTTTCAATTGATCCAAACTCAGAGTTTCCAATCTGGCCAATTCTGCTTCAGTGGGATAGCCATGCGAAAAAAGCCACTTCGCTTCGGCTTCTGAGTTGGCGACAAAGGGACCACTGATCTTGCAGCCATTTACACCATTCTTGCACATGTATTCTTGTGCATCTTGCACGCCACTTAGTGCAGTGGTATTGCCTGTCTTTGGAGTTGCATTTGCCGCTGCGCTTTGATCATTATCAACGGTTGTGGGCGTTTCAGACTGTGCTCTCGCAGCATCTTCATTTGCAGCGGGCTTATCGGTCTTTCCACAGGCGGCAAGCGCAATAGAAAGTGTTGCCATGCATAAAATAAATTTTGCTTTCATAGTGCCACCCATTATAGACTGCATTGGTTTTCCTGAAAACTTGTCCACCATCTCGAACAAGCCGCGTCGGCTGTTGTCACTCGCCACTTCGTCCCAATCGAGTTGTCTAAACTCCCCGAACTAACAACCTCCCCAGGAATATACCTCTCAATATTGACGGCATAACGTTTAGCCCAATCGATAAAAAATTGAACGAAGCTCATCTGGTCATCGGCCTCAATGTCAAGTGCCTTCATGATCTCAAAGCAATAATACTCTGGCACAGTTAACTGGCCCGCGATACGATATTTATTTGACTCCGTGCTCTCATAATCGCATATTATTTTCAGATCGTCTCGAAAGATCTTGGTGGCTTCTTTTAAAGGCAACCCAAGTTTTGTAAAGTTCTCGGTTTGCTTGTTTAGCGTAAAATCCATGAGCCAAGCGGCTGTCGCATTGGGGGCAGCTGTCGTCCCGTTAGGGCCGAACGCTCTGCCCTGCGAATAGCCAATTGCCATTAAAAGCGTAGATTTCCCGTTAATGCTCGCGCCAGGTAATTTATCTTGGGCATAGGTTGCGCCTGCTGGAAGTGGTATCGGGTTCGGACACATCTGAGGTTTTTGATTTTTAAGGTTATTGCAAATCACCTCAGGATCCCCATTGTTGCCACCACCGCCGCCATCACCACCACCACCACCGTCACCCGGATCTGGATAGTAAGGCGGTGGCGGATTTTCAATCGGTGGCGGGATGTAGGGAGGCGGGACTTCGACAGGCGGCATCGTCGTGGTCCCGTCGGTATCGGAGGCTGATGCCAAGGGCGACAACACGCTTGCTGCACCAGCCAAGATCAATGTCAGATAAATGGTTCGCCTAATCGCAGCTTTGAGCTGCTTTGGCTTGCCGTCCTGCGCTTCATTCACTTTCATAACTATCCTTATTAATAGAGCGATCAATTCCGATGATCAGGATTTCAAGCTCGGCCGAGTAAAATATCCCCTGTTCCTGTTCTAAAAGCGCCGGTAGACGCCCCATAATTTTTGCAGCAAGCGCTGGACTGCATGCATTTTTGCCAGCACTAAGCGTTTCTACGGATACATATCCGTATGAAAGAAGTGACCACAGCGCTCTCGGATCTAAACCAGCTGTTGCTAAGTCAGAAATCTTTTGCAAGATCAATTTGATTTGATCCAACCACGCTTCTGAATTACTGAGATCTTGGCTTGTTGCCGTCAAGGATGCCTGCATCCAGGTTTGACCCGTTCGCTGTTTGGCAAAGGTCAGACAGTGAGCAATGTATAGTGGATAGAGGTTTCGATAGCGTCCCGCAAGATTAATCAAGAGGGTGCGGGTCACCCGTCCATTAGTATCACTAAGTGGATGGATGCAGATCATCTGATACGCAATGGCTTCGAAAAATGCGCAGTTGATTGGCTGGGCGATCTTTCCTTGTAGCAAATCTTCGAGGTTTCTCAGAAGATAAGGCAGTTGATCTGCCTGCGGTAAAACAAGCCACGCTTCTGACGGTTTCTTTCCACCGACCCATGCATTATCTGTGCGGCTTCTGACTTGGCTATTGCCTAAATTTTTGGCCAAATTTAAGGACCAGTTTAAAATACCATGCGTATCTGGAAATCCTGCTTTAAGGGATGCATTGATGGCTGACGCCGCTTGGCGACTCGCCCTCAAATCAGGAATGGCAGAGAACTTCCAACTCCCTCTGCATACGTGAACTAGCCTGGAAGATAGGGCTGAAAGGTAACTGATGCATTGAGCATCTGACTCAAACCGTTGGTAATCCCCTATTTTCTCATAGGTTCGAAGTGGCGGCTCTAACAACGCTGGCGTATATACCGAAAACGATGCATCGAGCCAAACAGAAGCATTAGGCGCATCGCGTCGTCCTGGAAGTGGCGCAAAAGCCAAATCAAGGGGCGCTAACTCAAAATTTCCATCCATAAAATTTCGACGCACTGACAGAGCCCAAGCAACATGCCCTGACAACTATGTCAAAGCAAGGCAAAAATCGAAGATGAAGTGACGCGCGTCACATAAATGGTGGAAATCTGATAATTATCAGAAAACCCCTACATCGATCACGTCTTTCACCGACAAACTTTGTGCCAGTTAACGCACTCGATTGGTCTTAGAGCGTGACTTGATGTCAGTCAAGAGCGCGTGCTGTTCTTTGGCAGGAAGCTGCGTGAACTCCTGGATGAGTTCTGCCAGTTCGTCTGTCTCTGCATAAAGGTAGGCAAGCGAGACCCCAAGAGCGTCAGCCATCTTCTGGGCGGTCTCACTGTCGCATTCGTGCACTGCCCGCTCGTATCGATTGATTCGAACGCCTGCGACATCTTCTGGTAGTCCCATGAGCACTCCTAAGGCCTTTTGGCTGAGCCGAAGTGTCTTCCTCCGCTTCTTCATACGAGCGGCGAAGACGACACGAACACTGCGGGCGTTGGGAGAAGTCATGCCCCAAGGATGAACGTAAGCTACGTTGCTCGTAAATTACGTTGCCCGTATCTTACGTTTAGCGTATCTTTTGCTTCGTTGCAACCCTTGTGGTTGCACCCACCCAAGGCAAAGGACCCAACCATGTCGAAGCGTCGTGTCGCACTCATCATCCTGCTCATCGCGGGGCTGGCAGGCTGCTCAGGAGGCGGCCCGGCTCAGACGGAGAGAGAGCATGCGTTCTTGCAATATGTAAAAGACAACGGCAGTGACGACGCCCGGATTGAAGACTTCAAAAGCGGCAAATGCACGAAGGCAGAAGGCGCTCCGAGCTATGTCTGTGACGTAAGTGCAGAAGTCACAGCCATGGGCCGAAGGTTTGGCCATGAGATGGATGGTGTCTACACCTTTTCCGAAATTGGCGGAGTTTGGAAGGTCACTGGCCGCATCCAGTAATCCTCTTCTCATTGGTATCCCCTCCCCCGCTTTGGAACTTCGATGACGATCTGGACTTTCCTCCTTCTCGTGTTGGTTGGTGGTGCCCTTTTTATTGTGATTGGATCTGTGGTGGCCTTGAAGCTGCATGGTGAGCGTGCGGCCTTCAAAGAAAATTATCAGCGATTCCATTTTAGTAAACGCACCGCCATTGCCTTTTCCACAGCTCGCTCATCCATTAAATTTAAAATGGGTAGCGCTTCAAAAGCTTATCAGCTTTCGGATGTTCGCTCATGGGATAAACATTGGCATCGCTCAAAGCATGAGGGAACGATTACTGTGAATGTCCGGGACATCGACCACCCGAATTGGACGATTAATTTTAAAAATGAGCGAGAGATGGACAAGTGGTATGAACTCATTCGACAAGCCGTCAATGAGGGCTTGAAGCTCTAAATATGGATTGACGCATCAAGAAGTTGGCCCCAGTCGGGGCCTTTCTTTGCGCAATCGGAAGCAGCTTCAAGAAATTGATAAAGAGATCGCGGGGTATCCAAGATCTGAAAGCTCCGTAAAGGGCCGTAAATGACACCTGTTTCATAAGAATCAGGTCGGGCGCGCTGCTTCCCGGCGATTCGTATACTTGCTCATGAATCACCTTGACTGAAGTTGATTCCCGATTATAAAAGTGGCATGGGTAAAAAAACAACATCGACTGATTACCAGCTCGCCGAGCCTCTTCTTGATGAAGAAGAGCGCGCGTTCCGCACTAAAATGGTAGAAACAACTTATCAAGTCCTTAAAGCCAACAAGGTCCGCCCGCCTAAGCGCGTGAAGCACCTCTCCCAACTCCATGTCGACGGTCTAATTACCGATAAAGAGCTAAGCGCGCTCTTGAACGCTCTCACTTCAAAGTGATTGAACAGCGCAACAAAACTAACCCACTTATATAACATTGTTCGCGACTCCTTACACTGCTGGGGACCTTCGATTTAGCGCAACAAAACAAACTGCATCAAAAATAGTATTTTCGACATGGGTATTGACAGCCATCTGCTCGACGTTAGTGTCGGATGCAGAAGGAAACTCCATGCCCGATCATACAAAACAAAGCACATCTTGCAGATGCATCATTAGAAACTTGCCCCTCGGAAATACCGTCATCGGTGAGATTATTGTCGAGGGGGTAGATGCAGCCCAGTGTTTTGACAAAGTCCTGAAAACACTCACTCGAAGAGCTAGGCACAGAAAGTCCGACCACATCGAAGAAAAGCCAACTCTCAAAGTGCGCATGCTTTCGGATGAGATCACGGGATATATCTCCGATCTGAAACGGGAAAAAATGACGCTCACACACATTCAATCCAATGAGCAAACGCTTGGTGTCATGCTTGCGGCCATTGGCGATAAACAAATAGCGTCAGTCACAGGCACCGATATTCGTGCCGCGTTGGACAGCTATAAATTCTGGCCCAACAATGCCAGGCGAAAAAAAGCTTACAAAGATTTAAGCTTCCACGAAATTCTGGAAATAGGAAGAAAGGAAAAGCATTCATCTATAAATGCTGCAACCTACAACAATCATGTTAAGCGGATTAATGCCTTTTTCAATATGCAGCTTGATGCCGAACACATTGAACGCTCACCCGCGAAAGGCATTGCTGTTGAGGTGGATACCTCGACATTGGTCAAAAATCGCCGGCCCCTCAACAGAGATGACCTCGCCCGCATTTTCGAATTAGAGCCTTACGCCGATTGGAGCAAAGACATGCCGCATCGATGGTGGGCACCTATGATTGCTCTATACAGCGGCGCCAGAGCAGGAGAAATTGCACAACTCAAAATCTCAGACATTGTCACCATCGACGGCATTTCTTGTTTTTGTTTCCGCGTAACGACGAAAGATCAGCGCATTAAAAATGCTTCATCAATCCGAGTCATCCCTATTGCTCAACCGCTTCTCGACGTCGGCATTCTTACTTACGTCAATGAGGTCAAATCCACGGGGCAAGACCGCTTATTCCCGCATCTGCCGCTTACAATTTCAGTCTACGATGGCGAGGCATACATGAAGGGTTACGGGAGCGCGATGGTTCAACAGTTTGGCCGATATCTGAAAAAACGAGGATTTAAGACGGGCATCGGATCTCATATTTTCCGACACACCTTCGCCACAAATTTGACTCGTGAGAAAGTTGGAGCCGTTCAAATCGCGGCGTTGACCGGACACAAGGTGATCGGTTCTGCGTCAGAAAGTGTTCTGGTTCCGGGCTTGCAGTCGTATATTGATCGGAACGAATGCCCGCCTGAGTTACGCACGTGTGCGGAGACACTTGCCAAGTTCAATCCCGGCATTGAGATCCCGATCTATACGCCAGGGCAATTCGAAAAAGCGCTATCCAACAAAAAACGCTTCAAAAAATAGCCCCGCGATGCGGGGCTCTTCGTTATCCCGGAAACTTCGGGAATTTTTCGTCCGGATGCTTTGCCTTCCATTCTTTATAAGCCGCCGATCCCTCGTAAGCTGCAAAAGCACGTGGGGTCCTACCACGACCAGACCAGGTTTCTTGCGTGTGGGGAAGCCAATACTTGGGAGCCACTTCCTTACGAGTGCCGGCTGCTTTCTTCGGACGGCCAGGTCCGCCAAAAGAAGCTCCAACCTGAGCTGCGAGATCTGCTTTCTGCTTGGCAGTAAAGTGCTGGCCGAAGCGGCTCAGCAGATCTGACACTTGCTGGAAAGCGTTCGATGCCTCTTCCTCCAACAGGTTGGCTTCTTGTTCTTCCAGCTTTCTCAGCTCTTCCGCGAGCTTGGCTTTGGCCGATGCAATGGAATCGAGTGTTGCCTTATTCATACTAACTGGCTTCCTTAATAAGTAGCGAGAAAATATTTTATTGATAGAAGAATGGAAAATCTGGTCTTAAAGACGCACAGACATAACGCAAAATTGGGCGATTTAGGAAGGCACTTCCACGCTTGATATGACCTTCATGTCCTCCGAAGAAAAACCGAAAACAGACGTAAGTTCAGCTTCTATCTTGGCAACAAGGGCAAGCGCATTCCGCCTATGAAGGGTTTTTTTCGAGGGTATCCGCGCCTCTGAAACAGCTTTTTTTGCGGCAATTAATGATGTCACCATCTCCTCGATCGCTAATTGCTTACTTGCCTCAGGAACAGGGACCGGCAGGTGCCCAATAAATTGTTTTCCATGCGAATAATAGCCTCCGGCAAACACGCTTGTATGATTCCTGATAATAGCTTCGCTAAATGGATGATGAAGCACAGCCATTAGATATTTATTACTCACTCCGCTGCCGGCCAGTGCTCTTAGCATATAATACGGGCCGTTCCCCCCTCCTGTTGCCACTACATTTTCTCTATCATACGCATATCGTGCTTCTTTCGACAATGCGGGCAATACGATTTTTTCAGAATCAAATTTTGATAGACTTTGGGAGCGACCGAACTGATAGAATTGCTGCTCTCCTACGCGACCACCGGAGATATGCCTGCGTTCCAAATCCGTTCTCCTGGCAGATAAATAAGCAAAGCATTTTGGAAAATGCAACTGCATTTGATCAGGTTGAATAAGTTCCGCCACCTTCTTTCCCGCCGCATTAAATTTGATCACATATGGAAAAATCATCCATTTATTAGCGACAATTTCTTCATAAGAACCTAACGATGCGTCCATGATACACGGACGGCATATCCCTCGCTCAATTGGCCAGACCTTGTCCGACCAATTTAGAGCAAGATCACCAGGATCATCCGAAGAACTGTCAAAGATGTAAGCTTCGTCCAAGCTTGTTTGAACTCCCACGAAGATCTCTGCAACTTGACTGAGTTGTTGCGGATGAGCGGTCCGCATTTTAGCGATTAAACTCGTGAATTCTACCGAAGCAAACTGCCACGCGTCAGCACCTATTGTGTCAGCATCTAAAACCGACACCGCTCCTGGCTGTCCGTAGCGCCACTTCTCCAATGGTCCTGGCTGCTCCAATCTTACGTCTCCTGTCCCCCTCCGACTCAAAACAAGAATGCACGTGTAGTTTGAGCTATTGGCGAAAACCTGTTTAACTCCAAAATGCACAATTTCTTCTAACATCTTAGGGCGAGCTATCAACTCCCTCAGCGCACGCCCAGCTTGGATGGTCATGAATTTATGAGGGGTGATAACGCCAATTCGCCCTCCCGCCCCAAGTAACATGATTGATCGCTCGATAAAAAGAGCATACTTGTCGAAATTGTCATGTTTTGCAGTAAGATAGGGAGAATTCTTATCTTGATAATAAGCAACCTCCTCTGCTGAGTATGTCGCCATACTTTGGATGCGGATATAGGGTGGATTTCCAACGACGACATCAAAGCCACCCCGGCCCATCTCATTCGGAAACTCGTGACCCCAATCGAAGGGGCGAATCTTCTCCAATAGTGGACCGGTCATAGGCGGTTTCGCTTTCTCCCACTCTACTTGGCTGACTAAACTGTTGCCTGACTTTACGATTTCATCTAGCGATGGAAGCGGCTTTTTTTTGAATACGGAAGAAAAATGCGAAAGGGTTGAATGAGTTTCACGCTCTACCAGCTTAAGCAGCAAGCTAAGCTGTGCAACTTCGACGGCGCTTGCATCAATATCTACTCCTCGAACATGGGTTAAAAGAATCCGTCGCTTCTCCGCGAAGGTTAAATACCATTGCCCTGAGCCGCCATCAAAAATGCGGGTTCCAATATGGGTAGAACGTGCATTAGCGAGATACCACGACAGGTAATAATCCATCAACCGCTCATAAAGCGATAACAAAAATACCCCAGAGCCGCAACATATATCAATAACGGTAAGCGCTTCCACCTGGGAAGGGTTCTTTCCCTCCAGCAATGGCGACAAGGATTTCGCGACTATCAAATCTACTATGTATGCCGGAGTAGGATATACGCCATCACCCTCCCTAACCTCCGGACGATTGACGATAGAAACAACCCCTGCATCTACTTGTATCTCGTCACCCAAGAATTGTTCGTAGATTTCGCCAAGAACGTGTGTATCGACGACAGCGAATGTATACGGGCTTTTGGGGTAATAGAGATCCTCGAAGATGGCCTGCAAGACGTCATCACTAACTTTGATGCCAAGCTTCTCTTCATCGAGCAATCTGAATAAACCGGAATTATAAAAGGAATCTGCACGCCGCAGATCATCCATGAATAAATTAAATGTATTGCGACCTCTTAGATTTTCGTAGGCCTCAATATCCCGATCTTCGCAAATACGCAAAAACATAATCCGCGAGAGGAATATCTGCACTGCGTAAGTCAATTCAGCTGTGCAAAGACCCGTGTTCTGGTGAATATCTGCGGCGAGCATTTTCCGCCATTTCCTCACTTGGCGTAGGAATAGATCGTCAAATCGCTCGCCAGTGCCCTTTTTAGCGGGGACGGCGAACTGCCTATCGAACTCTCCTAAGTAGACCGAATGTCGAGATAAAATTGGCCATAATGCCTCAAATTTATCAACGAACTCGGTATAGCTCACGAGCAAAATGCGCGCGTGACTTGCTTCATCGTTTTGGTCAGGCGCATGTGTCGTGTCGTAGACCGCAAGACGATAGAAGTTGGTTAGGACTGAAATCGAAAAGCCAGCGGAAAACCCATATCGCCTCAACTGAAATGCAGCGTCTCTGTTAGTCTCAATGGGGACACTTGGCTTCTTAGCTTCCACAAAGAATTTTCTTTGTCCTGCAAGCCGCATCTCGTAGTCTGGACGCTTATTGAGCTTTTCTCCAACTTCGACGGTAGCTTCTTCCACCACGTCTCTTAGGAGTGAGCTCTGTCCATCCGAGTTGTGAACATCCCAACCAAAGGCCACAAGCAGCGGCGTTATGAAGTCAGTTCTTGCTTGTGTCTCGTTATACCCCTTATCCAGCCTCTCAGCCTCGTTGCTTTTGAACAAAGCAACGAGATCGGCAACGCGCGCTTTCGCAGTTTCACGCACATCAATGCAATCATTCATCAGTTAGGCTCCGTCAAACTACGCCTACCGCCTCTCTTTCGAGCCATACGGCGATCTCGCATCTTGAACCAAATGTCGCGAAGCGCAGTGCACTCAGGCTTCGAAAGCCCCATATGACCCATAAGGACAATTCGGGCATTTTGTTCCAGAACCTCATCCAATCGTCCGGCTCGCATTAAACGATCACACTCAACGAGAGGTAGCGCTCCATTCAGAACAGCAGGCATCAAAAGTCGCTCGGCTTCGGTTGGTTCAAGCTCAAGAACGCCGCCGCCATAGCTTCGTCCTTCAATTTCAGCAGACGCGGCTGTTAACCAAGAGTATGTGTTGGCCACTACTCGTTCGGGCGAAGAGCGCTTAGCCCTGAGACGATGGATTGTGTCAGTGGAAGTAGCCCCTGCCTCGTTGAGCACAACACGTGGGAAGTCGTAAATCTGACGGAAGAGAAAACCATCGGGAATCCAGACAGAAGGAACTTCATACCAAGGTTTCCGGATGGAACACTTGTAGCCCAGATGGACTTCCTGTTGCTCACCAAATTCCACGTAACGCTTCAACGCAGGAGACAGCTTCGCTCCTTGCAGTCGTTTGAGATCCAACAAATGGACACGCCCACCGGTCTCAGACATAGCATTCCAGTCTGCCTGACGCACAGTGGTCCCCTTCAAATGAGCTGAGCGCGATACCAGAGGCGATGTGTAGCCTTCGAGTCCGAACTCCTCCACCTGCTCCGTCGTGAGCACAAAGAACTCATTTCGCCCAGTCACCACGCCAACATCTATACTTGCGTGAGATGAAAGGGATGTTGCTTCACCCGATTCTCTAACAGCACGCATCAGAGAAATCTCTTTTTGAGTTAAAAAGTATTTTAGCCACTTCTCACTGTCGTGCTGAATAATTTTCGGCTTAGCAGATGCAAGAACCGCTTGGGGGGTGCGCTGGATAATTTCACCTACAGTTTGAGCTTCTGTCATCGCCACCCGACAACGATTTGCGTTAGATGCTTGGGAAAGGCAACCATCCGCCAGAAGTAGAACAACTTCCTGCTCAGCCTTTTCAAAAAAAAGCTCGTTGCATGCTACGACGTCGATACGCTCGAAACGGTCAGTGAGGAACGACCTTAATTGTGCGGCGTAGGTTACCTGTAAAATTTCGGCAGGCAGCACCAACCCGAGGCACCCACCTGGCCGAAGACTGGCAGCAGCGGCCACCACAAAGGGAACCCACATGTTGGTAAGTTTGTTCGGCACCAAGCCTTCGCTGGACATCAATGCCATGGCGAGCGAGCGATGAGGCTCAGGAAAGGTTTGATACCGAATGAAAGGCGGATTGCCAATCACGGCGTCGTAGCTTTCTACTACATGCTTCTGGCGCCAAGAGAAGAAGTCAGAGTTATGAACTATTTTTTCTGCGCCATTCCCAACAAGTGCTCGCAAACTATCGCACGCAGCGTCAGCTTGGTCTGCCATGATCTCGACACCGGTGAGGCGTGCGCAGATGCTGTTTTTTGCTGCACCGAGCTCGCTAAATCGAAGCGCGGCTGCTCGCAAAAAGGCGCCGTCGCCACTGCTTGGTTCTAGAACTTTGTCCTTAGATGTTCTTATGGCCCATGCGCAAATCCATGAAGCCACCTCGGACGAAGTGTAATATCCACCCCTCAATTTATCGCGACTTAAATTAGTGAAACGTCCTCCACTTGCTCGCAGTGGCGCTCGCACCGGATCATTTTTTGCTCTACTTGGCATTGGTGACTTCAGGAAATTTTAGAAAGGAGCGGCCATTGCTCTGCTACATATTTTTCGCTTGCATCGCGGATTACCCAGGCCAGGGAAACCTTTTTTTGCGCTGCGATCTGCTCTAAGTGGCGGTAAAGATCAGGAGGAAAGCTCACAGAGGCCCGTAAAGATTGGTCATTCTTGCTTCGTTCATCTGATGCCTCTGCGATCATTTCCTTTGCCTCCCAAGATGCCGATGCACCACTTTACACCAGGGTGGTGCAGCCTTGGTTGAAGCAGCAGAAATTGTGGAGAGTGCCAATCTCAGGGATTGCGATTTATCACGAGAGCCGGCCTTCCTGTTCGGTAGCAGGTGCTTGGCAACTTACCTTTGCGGACGTTAGAATGAGCGGACACCAACAAGGACAAGCGTCCGGTTCGTGTCCAGGTTTGAGATCAAGGGGTTAGAGCGGATTCATCCGTCTCCCCCTCTCTCCGCCAGAATACGCAAACCCCTGAGAAATCAGGGGTTTTTTGTTAGCGTAAAAACTGGCTACAGCTGCGCAAGTCGGAACACGCGACGCCCATGCGCATTCCTCATCATCTCGTTCGAGCCCCCTCCGGCCTCTGGTCCTACCGCCAGCGTGTCCCGGTCGATTTGCAGCCCATCGTGGGTCGCCAGACCTTCAAACGCACCCTGCACACTTACGACATGCGCGAGGCAAGGCTGCGCGCGCTGACGCTGGCCGCCCGCTATGCTCAGGTCTTCATTGTGTTGAGGGACCGACGCATGCAAAGCCAAGACGACGACCTGGACGCGCTTCTGGCGCGCCTGACTGGCACTCAACGCCCGCAGGAGCTGACCTTGAATCGGACGCGCTCGGCGGATGGGTCGATCACCGAGCAATGGCAGATCGACACCCCGGAGGACGTGACACTCTTCCAGCAACTGATGGCGCTCACAGCCCCGCAGCCCAGCGCGCTGGGGGAGCTGATTCGACAGCAAGTGCCGCCCCTCCCCACGCCAAGGCGGGTAACCAAATCCGCTCTCGCTCTCGAATCAATCACGCTGGGCAAGGCCCGAGACGCTTGGTTGAACAGCCTCAAAGCCAGCACTTTGCCCAAGACCTGGACCATCAAGCGGACCGCTGTCGAACTGCTGACCAGCTTCCTAGGTGAGAAGACCAAGCTGCACACGGTCACCCGCTCAGACCTGGCCCGGTGGTATCAGGACATGCGCGACAAAGGTGCCTCCACTCCGACGCTAACCAACAAGCAGAGCTACATCGGCGGCAAGGGCGGGTTCTTCGAGTGGGCCCAAGCGTCCGGCCACTACCCCCGGGGCGACAACCCCGCGTCCGGGCACGTGAGCTACTCCACCCGCGAGAAGCGGGCCCGGCGGAAGTTCGGGTTTAAAGCTTACGACGCCCACCAGGTCCAGGCCTTGTTCGCGCCGGCCGCCTTCGAAGCATTGCCCTTGGCAGCGCGATGGGCCTCCCTCCTAGGGCTGTTTACCGGCGCCCGCGCCTCGGAGGTCGGCCAACTTCTGACCGCCGACGTGGTCGAGGACGGCGGCATCCCTTGCATCCAGATTTCGGATGAGGGCGAGTATCAAAAGGTGAAGACAGACGTAAGCTTGAGGACGGTGCCTATCCATCCCGACCTGCTGGCCCTTGGTTTCCTGGACTGGGTCCAGCAGGCGCGAGACCAAGGTCAGGAGCGCTTGTTCCCGGCGGCCAAAGCCGATGCCAAGAACGGCCAGGGGAACTGGATCTCCAAAGCCTTCAGCCGGCACCTGACCGAGGTGGGCAAGAACTGGCCCACGGCCAAGCGCGGCTTCCACTCGCTCCGCAAAACCCTGATCCAAGAGCTGCAGGGCGCGGGCGTGGTGTCCGAGCTCCGGGCTCAGTTAGTCGGCCACGAGTTGGACGACGAGCACCACGTGACCTACAGCCGAGCCTTTACCCCCAAGGAGAAGCTGGACGGACTCCGGGGTGTGTCGCCGGGGCTAGCCGTGCTTGCTTATGGGCTAAATATATCGGCCCTTCGCGCTCTGATGGCCCCGCAGTCCAGCTCCTCAAAGCAACGAAAGGCTGGTTGATGAGCATTGCTCCGCACGAGGCACGTGTGGCCATTCTTCTGGACTGCAATATCGTCAACCCGAAGATCATGGGGCGCACCCTTCTCATGGGCGCATAGATCGGCCGCATGGTCGTATAAACTCAGGCCAACTTAGGGAAGGTCTGAACAACGAGACCTGACAGGGCGGAAGGTGGCGTCGTTCCGAAGAGTGGCTTTTGGAACTTCGGAATTTCGCCATTTCTGGCGCTTTCCGCGGGAATTTCCCGGTTCACAGACGCACGCTCCCCATCGCC